>NZ_JALXKT010000021.1:0-44120 GCF_025144775.1 Brachybacterium sp. p3-SID957
CGAGCCGAACCGCTCCCACACCCGGTGCGAGCCCAGCAGCTCCTGCACCTGGGCGAGCACCGAGGCGCCGTCCTCGCCCGCCACGACACCGGGCGCGCCCTCGGGGGTGCGGGTGGCCAGCAGCTCGCGACCGCGACCCCAGGCACCGATGGCCTTGGCGTGGCGGTAGCACTCCTCCACCATCAGGCCCAGGCGCGGGTCCGCACCGTCGCCCGCAGGTGCGCCGCCCTTGGTGTCCACCGACGGCCACGCGTCGGCGCCGGGAGCGGGGCTGCCCGCGATCAGCAGGGCGTCGAACTCCACGGAACGGGCGGTGGCGAAGGTGCGGCTCACGGGCACACCGGCCACCTCCCCACCGCGCGGCGCGATCACCACGGGGGTCATGGAGGCCTTCACGACGGCCTCGTGGAGGGCCAGCAGGTCCTTGTTGTCCTCCTCCGGATCCACCACGATGCCGATCGTCCGGCCGTCCGCGGGCCAGGTGCGGCCCAGCTGAGAGAGGGCCTCGCTGGTCTCCACGCCGTCCTCGCCGGCATGCTCCCCGGTGGGCTCGGGGACCGGCAGGCCAAGCGCCTCGGCGACCCGTGAGCACAGCTCCCGGTCGATCTCGGCCAGGCACTGCAACTGGCGCTCCTTGATGGTCTGCTCGTAGCACTTGCCCAGCTCGAAGGAGTACGCGTCGACGATGTGGTCCTGCTCGATCTCCGTCATGCTGCGCCAGAACATCCGCGCCTGGCTGTAGTGGTCCTCGAAGGTGACCGACAGCGCCCGCTCCTTGACCCCTTCGGCGACCTGCACGGGCAGATCGGTGAAGGCGGCGTCATCGGCGCCGGCCATGAACGGGCATCCGCCGTCCAGCGAGTTCGGGCGATAAGGAGCCACCCCTGCCGGGTCGCCCTGCTGGCCGTACCCGTCGCGCAGCATGTCGTTGACCGGCGCGTGGGCGCGGTTGATCGGCAGCTGGGCGAAGTTCGGGCCGCCCAGGCGGGTGATCTGCGTGTCCACGTAGGAGAACAGCCGCACCTGGAGCAGCGGGTCGTCGGTGACGTCGATCCCGGGCACCAGATGACCGGGGTTGAAGGCCACCTGCTCGGTCTCGGCGAAGTAGTTGCGGGGGTTGCGGTTCAGGGTGAGCAGGCCGACGGGCTGGACGGGCGCCAGCTCCTCGGGCACGAACTTGGTGGGGTCCAGCAGGTCGATGCCCTCGAAGCTCTGCTCCTCGTTGTCGGGGAACACCTGGATGCCCAGCTCCCACTGGGGGTGGGCTCCCGCCTCGATGGCGTCGGCCAGGTCCCGGCGGTGGAAGTCGGGATCGGCACCGCCCAGCAGCTGCGCCTCCTCCCAGGTCAGCGAGTGCACACCCAGCTTCGGCTTCCAGTGGAACTTGGCCAGCGAGCCGTTGCCCTCCGCATCGGTGAGGCGGAAGGTGTGGATCCCGAAGCCCTCCATCATGCGGTAGGAGCGCGGGATGCCGCGGTCGGACATGTTCCACAGGGTGTGCGCCTGGGCCTCGGAGTGCAGGGAGACGAAGTCCCAGAACGTGTCGTGGGCGCTCTGGGCCTGCGGGATCTCCCGGTCCGGGTGGGGCTTGGCGGCGTGCACCACGTCGGGGAACTTGATGCCGTCCTGGATGAAGAACACCGGGATGTTGTTGCCCACCAGGTCGAAGGTGCCCTCGGGTGTGTAGAACTTGGTGGCGAATCCGCGGGTGTCCCGGGCGGTGTCCAGGGAGCCGCGCGACCCCAGCACGGTGGAGAAGCGGGTGAACACCTCGGTGACCGCGCCCTTGGCGAGGAAGCCCGCGCGGGTGATCGACGCGGCGGTGCCGTAGGACTCGAACACGCCGTGGGCGGCGGCGCCGCGGGCGTGCACCACGCGCTCGGGGATCCGCTCGTGGTCGAAGTGGGTGATCTTCTCGCGCAGGTGGTGGTCCTGCAGCAGCACCGGGCCGCGGCGGCCGGCCTTCAGCGAGTGGTCGGTGTCCCTCAGGCGCGCCCCCTGGGAGGTGGTGAGGTACGCGCCCTGCTGGGCGGTGGTGGCCGGGTCGTCCGAGGGCACCGCGCCGGTCGCGGTGCGGGGCTGGATCCCCTGCTGGTCCTCCTTGGGGGGCAGCGGGTCCGTGGGCTCGGTGGGCTCGGCGAGCGCGGGGGGCTGAGGCGCGGGGGCGCCGGGGGCGGGGGTAGGGGTCTTGTCGGTCTTGGCCATGACGGGTCCCTCCTCGAAGGGCTCGGTGTGATCTCACAGGACCGTGCCATTGACACGCTACGCGCGCGGCGGTGCACCGCGGCCGGGTGGAGCGATGAAACCGAAGGTCACGAATGCATACCGACCGGTCCGACGGGAGCACGATCGGTGGTCGCCCCCGGTCACCGGGGACGTCACCCTCCCGGCACTGCGTACGTCAGCCACCGGACACCGCGGAGGTGACCTGGATCCCTTCCGTGCCAATGCAGCCTCCCGGGAGTGCCCACCTCCGGCAAGGAGAAGCGAAAGCCCAGGTCAAACGGTTGGCATCGCTGAGCATCGGGGTAGGGTCACCCCTGATGAGCACCTCAGCCCCTCTGAACCCTCCCCCATCGGCGGCTCCCGCGCAGTGACGGGAACCCCGCTCCTCACTCCCCAGGAGAAGCGATGCAGAACCGAGCAGGCCACGGCATCACCGTGGTGATCCTGGCCGACCCGGGCCGCTGCACCCTGGGCGCCCAGTCCGTCCAGGAGCCCCTCCAGGAGGAGCTGTCGCGCATGTTCGGCTCCGCCGAGGTGCGGGTGCGGTCCCAGATGCTGGGGATCAGCAGGCACAACACCCTGGAGATGTCCACACCCGGATCCGTGCGCAGTGCCGACCGGGACGTGGACGCGGTGCTGATGCTCACCGAGATGCCGCGCCGCTCCGGCGGGATCCCGCTGATCGCCGAGGTGTTCCCCGAGCAGCATGCCGCGGCGGTGGCGTACCCCGTGGTGGGCGTCATGTCCAGCAGGAAGAGGCTCACCTCGGTGTTCATGTCGTGCGTGCTGCGGATCCTCGGCACCGGCACGCCGGAGGACCACGACCGGTACGCCCTGCCCTGGAACGAGTGGACCGAGGCGACCGAGCACTCCACGGCACAGCTGAAGGCCCACACCGTCACCGGAGTGCCGCGCACCATCATCGGGATGGTGGCCACCAATGCGCCGTGGCGGGCAGCCCCCAGGCTCTCCAGCGCGCTGGCCGCGGCCTGCGCCACCGGTGCGTTCGGCATCTTCTACAGCAACATCTGGGAGATGTCCGCCGCGCTGTCCACACCGCGACTGCTGATGATCGGGCTGCTGGCGATGACCCTGATGGTGGTGTGGCTGATCGTCAGCGGAGGCCTGTGGGAGAGAGCCGAGCGCGAGGACCCGACCACGGTGCACCTGTACTACAACCTCTCCACCGTGCTGACCCTGTTCCTGTGCGTGCTGGGCCTGTACGTGACCATGGTGGTGCTGATCTTCCTGGCCGGCCTGGTGGTGATCGATCCTGACTACATGGAATCGGTCATCAAGCAGCCCGCGGATCTCGGCCGCTACCTCGACATCGCCTGGATGAGCGCCGCCCTGGGCGTCGTCGCCGGTGGCCTGGGCGCCACGTTCGACGACGATACGGACCTGCGCACCCTCACCCACGGCCGCCGCGAGCTCCAGCGGCGCCCCGAGGCACTGCAGGACTGAACCAGGACGACGAACGGGCCCCGCGCTGTACCCAGCACGGGGCCCGTTGGTCGTGGTGCGCGTCAGGCGGAGCCGTCGTCGCGACCGCCGCCAGCCGGAGGGCCGGCGGCGCCCGCGTCACCGCCGCCGCGGCCCGAGCCGCCCCCGCCACGGCCCGTGGTGCCGCTCTGCTGATCCTCGCCGCTCTGCTGATCCTCGCCCGTGGGCTCCTCGGTGGGGCGCTGGTTGCCGCCGCCCCGGCCATCCCCGTTGCCCGGCTGCTCCTCGGCCGGCTCGGGCTCCTCACTGGTCGGCTCCTCCGCGGGCTCCTCGGTGGTCGGCTCCTCCGCGGGCTCCTCGGTGGTCGGCTCCTCCGTGGGCTCCTCGGTGGTCGGCTCCTCCGACGTGGGCTCCGGCTCAGGGGCCTCCGTGGTGGGTGCGGGGCGCTGCGTGCGAGGCGGTGCGGGGGCCTGGGTGCGCACCCGCTTCTGGTTGTCCAGCTGCACCTCCTCGGGGAAGTCGAGGAACTCCTGACCCTCCAGCGAGCGGGACATGATGGACCCCCAGATCTGGGTGGGGAAGCTGCCGCCGGTGATGTTGTCGACCCCGCCGAAGCCCGTGAGGACCTCCTCGGTGCTGCCGTCCTCGGAAGGCTGGAACATGCCCACGGCCGTCACCAGCTGCGGGGTGAAGCCCACGAACCAGGCCGAGCGGAACGACTCCGCGGTGCCGGTCTTGCCGGCCACCGGGCGACCCCCCATGACGTCCTGCAGCGAGCGGGCCGACCCGCGGGTGGGCGGGCCCTGCAGGCCGACGGTCGCGTTGATCGCCACCTGCTCGTCCAGCACCCGCTGCTCGTCGATCTCGTGCTCGTACTCGAGGGTGCCGTCGCTCGCGTGCACCGTCTGCACGATGTAGGACGGGCGATGCACGCCGCCCGCGGCCACCGTCGCGTACACCTCCGCCATCTCCCGCACCGTGGGGGAGGCCGAGCCCAGCACGTTCGAGGGTTCTGCGCCCAGGCCGGGGGTGTTCTCCGGCAGACCCAGCTTGATCGCCGTCTCCTTTGTGCGCTCGGGACCGATCGCCAGGTTCACCTCCGCATAGGCGGTGTTGATGGAGTTGGTGGTGGCGCGCTCCAGGGTGACCCGGCCGTAGGAGAGGTCGTTGAAGTTGTTGACCGTCCAGCCCACCTGCGGGAACTCCTTGGGGGCGTTGCCGTCCCAGCGGGAGTGCAGCGGGTAGCCGTCCTCCAGGGCGGCGATCAGGGTGAAGGTCTTGAAGATGGACCCGGCCTGCATGCGGGACTGGGTGGCGTCGTTCTGCGCCTGCTGCACGAAGTCGGGACCGCCGTACATCGAGCGGATCGCCCCCGTGGAGGGATCCACGGTCAGGGTGCCCACCCGGTTGCGCTCGGGCCGGTCCTCGGGGAGCTCGTCGATCGCGGAGACGGCGATCTCCTGCATCCGCGGATCGATCGTGGAGACGATCCTGAAACCGCCGGTGTTGAGCTGGTCCTCGGTCATGCCCTGGGCGAGCATCTCGTTGCGCACCGTTTCCAGCAGGTAGCCGTTCGTGCCACCCAGCGCGTTGGTGCGTCCCGGAGGGATGGTCTCGGGGAACACCATCGCGTCGGCCTCCTCGGGGCTGAGACCGCCGGTGGCGTTGACACGTCGCTCGATCACGCGGGTCCACAGCTGCTCGGCGCGCTCCGGATCCTCTGCCGGGTCATAGGACGAGGGGGCGGGGATCACCGCGACCAGCAGTGCGGCCTCCTCGTCGGTGAGATCCGCTGCGTCCTTGTCGAAATACGCCTGCGCGGCCTCCTGCACGCCGTAGGCGCCGCGACCGAAGTAGATGGTGTTGAGGTAGCGCGAGAGGATCTCGTCCTTGCTGAGCTCCTGGTCGATCTTCAAGGCCAGGATCGCTTCCTTGGCCTTGCCCACGTAGGAGGTCTGGGTGCCGGTGTGGTACCGCTCCACGTACTGCATCGTGATCGTCGAGCCGCCCTGACGGGCGTTGCCCGAGAGGTTGTTGATGACGGCGCGCACGATGCCTCGGGGGGACACGCCGCGGTTCTCGTAGAAGCTCGAGTCCTCGCTGGCGACCACCGCGTCCTTGACGTTCTCGGGGATCTCGTCATTGGGGATGATGGTGCGGTTGATCTCGCTGAACTGCCCCATCTCGGTCTCGTTGTCGGCGAAGTACACGCGGGAGGTCTGGGCCAGGGCGATGTCGTCGACCGCCGGCACCTCGGTGTCGTTGTACAGCCACACGGCGAAGCCCAGACCGGCGATCACGAACAGCGCCATCGCACCGACGATCATGCGCAGCGAGGGGATCCACCGCCACGGGTTCTTGGCACCCGCGCGCGGGTAGTTCAGGACGTTGGTGGCAGCGACCTTCTTGCCGCGCCCGCCGCGACCCGAACCGGAGCGACCCCTGCCCGAGCCCCCTGCCCTGCCGGAACCGCCGCCCTTGCCGGAGCCTCCACGACCGGGACCCGTCGGCCCCGATCCGCGGCCCGAGCCGGAGCCGCCGCGATCGGAGCCGCTGCCACCGCCAGCAGCAGCGCCGGCTCGCTTCCCGCCGCCGGCGGCGGCACCCGGGCGGGCATGGCGGGCGCCGACGGAGGTACGACCTGCCGCCCGGGGCCCCGAGGAGCCGGTGGTGGCGCCGGAGCTCGACGCCTTGCCGGCGGCGGCTCGCTTGCCGGGCTTGCCGGAACCGGTGGCGCGCCGGACTCCGGCGGCGCGACGGGCGCCGGTCGAGCGTCGGGACTCGCTCATTGCTGCTCCTGGGCGTTCTGGGGTACGGGGATCGCACCCCGCAGGGCGCGGGTGCGCGACCTCTCAGTATGGACACCCTCCCCACCCGGAGGGAACGACCCGTTGGTCACCGTCACAGGGTGTGCACGTTCCCTGCGGTCTCCGTCACAGGCCTGTCGGAGCACGGGGGTGACCCGGGGGCGCCCCCTGCACGCTGCTGCAGGACCCTTCAGGCCTCCTCGCGTGACTCCCACCAGGTGCGCAGCTCCTGCTCGGCGCGCTCCTCGCCCAGCGGGCCGTGCTCCATGCGCAGGTCCAGCAGGTGCCGGTAAGCGGCGCCGACCTCGGGGCCCGGGCCCACGCCCAGCAGCTCCATGATCCGGTTGCCGTCCAGATCGGGGCGGATCTTCCCGATCTCCTCCTGCTCGGCCAGATCCGCGATCCGCTGCTCGAGCTCGTCGTAGGCGCGGGCCAGGTGGCGGGCCTTGCGGCGGTTGCGGGTGGTGACATCGGCCCGGGTGAGTCGGTGCAGGTGCTGCAGCAGGTCCCCCGCGTCGGTGACGTAGCGCCGCACCGCGGAATCCGTCCACGGGGAGTCGGCGTAGCCGTGGAAGCGCAGATGCAGCTCGACCAGGCGTGCCACCTTCTTGGTGGTGTCCTTGTCGAAGGTGAGGGCCTTCATGCGCTTGGCGGCCATCTTCGCGCCCACGGTCTCGTGAAAGCGGAAGGTCACCGTACCGCCCTCCTCGTAGCGGCGGGTGGCGGGCTTGCCGATGTCGTGCAGCAGGGCGGACAGGCGCAGCACCAGGTCCGGCGCCTCGCAGGGTCCACCGGATCCCGCCGGGCTCTCCAGGTCCATCGCCTGATCCAGCACGGTCAGGGAGTGCTCGTAGACGTCCTTGTGGCGGTGGTGCTCGTCGATCTCCAGGCGCATCGCCGGCAGCTCCGGCAGCACGTGCTCGGCCAGGCCCAGATCCACCATCAGCTCAAGGCCACGACGGGGGTGCTCGCCGAGCATCAGCCGCACCAGCTCCTCCCGCACCCGCTCGGCGGAGACGATGGTGATGCGATCGGCGAGCGCGCGCACCGCGGCTGCGGTCGCCTCCTCGAGCACGAACCCCAGCTGGGAGACGAA
The DNA here is from genome assembly GCF_025144775.1 of Brachybacterium sp. p3-SID957. Classification (NCBI taxonomy): domain Bacteria; kingdom Bacillati; phylum Actinomycetota; class Actinomycetes; order Micrococcales; family Dermabacteraceae; genus Brachybacterium; species Brachybacterium sp. p3-SID957. The sequence goes on from NZ_JALXKT010000021.1 coordinate 7,573, forward strand.
CCGCACGGCCCGCATCATCCGCAGGGGATCGTCGTCGAAGGACTGCTCGGGAGCCACGGGTGTGCGCAGCACGCGGGCGGCGAGGTCGGCCAGACCGTCGAAGGGGTCCACCAGCTCCAGGGAGGGGATGCGCACCGCCATCGCGTTGACGGTGAAGTCCCGGCGGGAGAGGTCGCCGACCAGTGTGTCGCCGAAGGCCACCTGGGGCTTGCGACTGGTGGGGTCGTAGCTCTCGGTGCGGTAGGTGGTGATCTCCACCTTCACCCCGTCGCGCACGCCGCCCAGAGTGCCGAACTGGCGTCCCATGTCCCAGATCGCACCGTCGCCCGTCCAGGAGCGCAGGATCGTCTCGGTCTGCTCCGGGCGTGCCGAGGTGGTGAAGTCGAGGTCGGCGCTGGAGCGCCCCAGGACCGCATCGCGCACGGGCCCGCCCACCAGCGCCAGCTCGTGACCCGCCTGCTCGAAGAGTCGGCCCAGCTCATGGACCTCCTCGGGGAGAGCCTGGAACATGACGGCCGCGCGGGTGCGGGCGATCTCGAGCCGCGTCGGCGTCTCGGGGGACGCCCCGGCGGTGGCGGCACCGGAGGCGCCGCCGACGGCTTCGGGGCCTGCGTGGTGGGCGGAGGGATCGGTCACGAGGGTCCTGTCCTGGAGTGGTCACCGGGAGGCCGCCTCCGGCGCAGGCACTAGCTGCCGCACCTGCGCGAGGCGGCGGGACCTCTACGGTAGTCGGCGCATAGGGTGTCCCCATGCCGTCGTCCCCGCTGCCCGTGCGCCCCGTGCTCGCGGCGCTGCTCACGGCGCTGCTGGCGATCGCACCGATGCTGGCCACAGCCGCCCTCACCCCGTCGGCATCCGCCCTCACCAGGGTCTCCCCACAGCCAGCAGCGCCCTCGGAACCGGCAGCCGACGCCCCCGCGGTGCTGGACCTGGAGTCGCTCACGCCGACCGCCCTGGCCGCCGGTGGCACCCTGACCGCGCGGGTGACCGTGACCAACACCTCCTCCTCCCCGATCACCGCACCGCAGTTGGAACTGCGCACCCGCAGCGCGCGGGTGACCGACCGGGGGACGATCGCCGAGTGGCAGGCCCGCACCGAGGTCGACACCACCGGGGGCCCCGTCGACAGCTCCTCCCCGGGCCAGGATCTCGCCCCCGGGCAGTCCGCCACCCTCCAGGTGAGCGCGAGCAGCGAGGAGCTGGGCTACAAGGACCAGCCCTACTTCTGGGGCACCCGCCGCATCTCCCTCACCCTCAGCTCGGAAGGGACGCCGCTGGCCTCCCTGTACACCTTTGTGGTGTGGCGGCCGGCCGGTGCCCAGGACGCCGTCACCCAGTCCGTGCTGCTGCCGGTTGCCACGCTGGACCCCTCCGCGCCGATCACCGCCCCGGACGCCTTCGCCGAGACGGCCGAATCGGGGCGGTTGGCGGACCTGGTGGACCTCGCGGTGCGCGAGGACGTCGACTGGTGGATGGACCCGGCGCTGCTGGACCCGCCGCTGGTGGCCGCCGACACCGCCGACGGGGACGGTGCGCCGCTGACCGACCCCGCTGATCCCGCCGATGGCGAGGCATCCCCGACGCCGAAGGTGCCCGCGTACGAGCCCCATCCGGTGGCCGCGCCCCTGGCGGCCACGTTGCAGGAGAACGTGGGCGAGCGCACCGTGCTGGCCATGCCCTATGCGCATGCCGATCGCGTGGCCCTGGAAGCGGCCGGCACCGACGCCCTCTCCGCCGCAGTCACGGAGGCCGGTCAGCAGGCCTGGCAGGAGGCAGGGATCGAGCCGCACGGCGATGCGCTGGCCACGGCCGCGCAGCAGACCCGGCCGGAGACCCTGGAGACGATGGCCGAGGCGGGGGCGTCCACCCTGATCGTCCCCTCGTCCTCCCTGCGCACGGACCCGAGCGCGCCGGTGACCCCGAGCTCCGTGGGCAGCTATGCCACGGAGGCGGGCCCCCGCACGGTGCTTGCTCCCGACCCGGTGCTCTCGGCCGAGTTCTCCCTGCTCACGGGCACGACGGACACAGAGCAGACCCGTCAGCGGCTGCTGGCCGAGACCGCCACCATCGCCTCGGAGTTCACCACCGCACCGAGGCACCTGCTGATCGCCCCCGACCCCGGCACCGCTCTGGACGCCCAGGCGGCCGGATCGGTGCTGGACACTCTCGCCGAGGCGCCGTGGATCCGGCCCGGCCGCACCGCGGATCTGATGGATGCCGTGCAGACCGGGGAGTGGACCACCCAGACCCAGGACGAGAGCGGGGCCATGCTGACCCTGGGTGAGATCGCGCCGCAGCAGGTCCAGCCCACCGGACCGGACGAGATCGGCACCTACACCGCACTCCCGCGGGCGGAGCCGCTCCCTCTGACCAGTCGCGCCGTCCTCGAGGACCTCGCCGGCTCCTGGGAGCGGCTGGACCGGCTGGGAACGGCGATGCAGGACGATGCCGCCCTGGACGGGCCCCGGCTGATGGCGCTGTCCGGGACCTCGGTGGGGTGGCGCGGCATGAGCGGGGCCCCCGCGGAGCGAGCGCGGGAGACGGGCAATGCCGTGGACGCCCTGCTGGGCGGGATCCGCGTGCAGCCCGCCTCGGGCTACAACCTGATCTCCGACTCCGCCGGTGTGCCGATCACCCTCAGCAACGACCTGGACACCCCCCTCACGGTGCGCACCTCGCTCAGCTCGGACCGTCCGCTGGTGCGGATCAGCGACGAGCAGCCGGAGGTGACGATCCCCGCCCACGGGCAGGCCGACATCGCGGTGCCTGTGGAGGCGATCGCCAACGGCACAGTGCAGCTCACCGTGGGCGTCACCACCGTGGACGGCCGACCGCTCACCGAGCCGGTGGAGGTGCCCCTCACCGTCAACCCCGCCTGGGAGAACTGGACCACCCTGCTGCTGGTGATCGCCATGGGCATCCTGGTGGTGGTGGGTGTGACCCGTGCCCGCCGCACGGGCGCCACCACCCGCGCGCCCGGCGTGCACGTGCCGGAGGACCCGGTGGAGCTCTCCCGTAGCGGGCTGTCCCAGCCCGCACGCCTCTCGGAGCCCGCGAGCCCGGCCCCGGGCGGGGGCCCAGCCGAGCCGAGCCCGGAGCCCGACGACCGAACCGAAACCCAGGAGGACCGAGCATGACCCGCGAGCTGAGGGCGGTGCACGTGCCCCGACACCGCCGACCGGGCGTCCCCTCCAGCCGGTCCGCCCTGATGCGCGCCAGTGTGCTGATGGCCTCCGGCTCGATCGTCTCGCGCGTGCTGGGCTTCGTGAGGAACTTCCTGTTCGGCATGATCCTGGGCGGTTCCATGACGGCCGCCGCCAATGCGTTCAGCGCCGCCAACACCCTGCCCAACACGATCTGGATCCTGGTGGGCGGCGGCACCCTGAACGCCATCCTGGTGCCCGCGATCGTGCGCGCCGTCAAACGGCCCGATCGGGGCAGCGACTACATCTCGCGCCTGATGACCCTGGTGGCCACGTTCGCCCTGGCCATCACCGCGGTGTGCATGGTGGCGGTGCCACTGCTGCTGGTTCTCACCAGCGGCGTGCTGCCCCCCGTGACCTACGCCCTGGCCATCCAGCTGGGCCTGTGGATGATGCCGCAGATCTTCTTCTCCGCCCTGTACGTGATGTGCGGACAGCTGCTGAACGCCCACGACTCCTTCGGCCCGTTCCAGTGGGCGCCGGTGCTGAACAACCTGGTGGGCATCGCGGGTGCCGGCATCTTCCTGGGCATCTGGGGCACCGTCGCCGAGGCGGAGCTGTGGACCATGCCGATGGTGGCCGCGATGGCAGCGATCAACGTGGGCGGATCGGCCGCACAGGTGCTGTTCCTGTTCTGGTACGTCAAGAAGCTGGACCTGCACCTGCGTCCCCGCTGGGGCTTCCGCGGCCTGGGCCTGGGCAAGCTGAGCCGGATCGGCCTGTGGACCCTGGGGATGCTGGGGCTGGGACAGCTGGGCATCTGGGCGTCCCGCTGGGCCACCAACGGGGCGGTGCGCGCCTCCGAGCTGCTGAGGGGCCAGCCGGAGGCGGCGGCACGGTACCCTGCCCTGCTCGCCATGGAGTGGGCGTACATGGCGTTCATGATCCCGCAGGGGATCATCGCGGTCACCCTGGTCACGGCGACTTTCCCCGCCATCTCCCGGCACGCGGCCGATGGCGACCACGGCGGCGCGCTGACGCGCTACGCGGAGACCAACCGCCTCCTCGCCGTGCCGATGGTGCTGTGCACCGCGGTGTTCGTGGCGCTGTCCGGGCCGATCATGTGGGTGATCGGCGGCGGCACCGGGGAGATCGGGGCCCGCGCCAACGGCACCGTGCTGGTGGCATACATGCTGGGCCTGGTGCCCTTCGCCTCGCTGTACCTGATCAAGCGGCTGTTCTACGCCTACGAGGACGCCCGCGCCCCGTTCCTGATGCAGATCCCGATCGCCGCCATCACCCTGCTGTCGGTTCCGGTGATCCTCACGGTGGTGGATCCGCGCTGGGCGGCGATGGCCGCGGCGGGTACCACCAGTCTCGGCAACCTGGCGGCCTGGGCCGTGGGCCTGCTGATGCTGCGCAGGCAGGCCGCCCGACTGGGTGTGGAGCCGCCCGGGATCCGCAAGGGCGCCGTCGTGCTCGCGAAGCTGCTGGCGGCGGGGGTGGTGGCCTGGCTGCTGGGTACCGGCCTGGTGCAGCTGACGGAGGGCCTGATCTGGTCGCACCGCGTGTGGGCGATCGTGCTGGGCAGTCTGATCGGTGCAGTGATGAGTGCTGTGTTCCTGGGCCTCACCTGGCTGCTGCGCGTGGATGAGGTGCGGTGGCTGATCGGGATCGTGCAGCGGCGCGTTCTTCGGCGTGCCAGGTCCACCTCGTAGCATGGGGAACGCTTCGGGCAGGCACGGGCCCGTCGGACGAGAGAAGGACGGTCGGTGAACACCATCCCGCATCAGGACGCGCTGCGCTCCCGGTGGACCTTGGAGGGGACGATCCCCCTGTCCGGGGTGGCCGAGAACGCCTCCTGGCAGCGTGCTCGTTCGGTGGCCACCGGGGAGAGGGTGGCCCTGTTCGTGGTCCACGGGACAGCAGCGCTGGAGACGGCCGACGCCGCGCGCCGCGCCTACCTGGTGGAGGATCCCCGACTGATCCCGGTGCGGGACGTCATGGTCCTGGACGATCCGCGGGAGGACGGGGCCGACGCCTCGGGCGCTGATCCGCAGCCGCTGACCGTGGTCGAGTACCCCTTGCCGGCGGCCCCGCCGCTGGCGGCCCTGCTGCGCGGCCGCAGCCTGCACCCCGAGACAGCACGCGCGATCATCGGGGAGGCCGCCCGGGGGGTGGAGACGGCTCGCCGCCGCGGGGTGCGCCACCAGTTCCTGGACTCCAACCGCGTCTTCGTGGACACAGCATCCGGCCAGGTCACGATCCTGGGCGTGGGGGTGGAGGCCGCGTCACATGCGGGGCTGGACCGTTCGGGGGCCATTGCCTCCTTCCAGGACACCCGGGCTCTGGTGGCCCTGCTGTACCGGGCACTGGCGGGTCGCAGCCCGCACCGCAGCGGGGCGGGCCCCGTCCCTCGCCCCTCGCAGATCGCACAGCACCCTGTGCCCGCCGATCTCGACCTGCTGTGCGATCTGGTGCTGAACGAAGCCGCCGAGGTCATCCCCGAGACCAGCCGGGATCTGATCGCCGAGTTGGAGCCGTGGCAGTCGATCCCGGTCACGCTCGAGGCGTACGAGCGGAACGAGGAGAGCGCCCCTGGCAGGGATGGGCAGGCGGCCCCTGCTCCCGGCAAGGAGGCGCCCGATCCCGCTGCTCCTGAGCAGGGGGATGCCGTCTCCGATCAAGGAGCCACCGCCGCCGAAGCTGCAGCTCTCGCAGGCTCGGCCGGGGCCGGTGCGACTGCCGGCGCGGACGGTGCAGTGGCAGGGGCGGGCGCGACCGCGCGCCTGGGCGAGCACAGCACGGCCGAGGACCCCCGTCCCTCGGTCGCCTCCACCGGGGCGGGCGACGACGGCGATCCCGCTGCGTCGGAGGACCCGGCCACGCCGGCGCCGCACGACCCCGCCCACTCCCAGCAGGCTCAGTCGCTGATCAGGGACCTTCGCCTGGACCAGAAGCGCGATGACGCCGCTTTCCCCGGGCACCTCGACATCACCCTGCCGCGTCGACCGGAGACCGCTGAGGCGTCGCAGGACGCGCTGGGCTCCGACGCTGCGCGCCACTCGGGCGCCATGCGCGACTCGGACGCCATGCGCGACTCAGAGTCCGGGCGCTCGGAGGACCGGACTCCCGGCCCTGCCGCTGCCGACGTCGACGCTCCGGATCGGGGCGCCGGTCGCGGCGCTGCCGGTGTCGCTGCTGCTGGTGCCGCTGCCGCCGGTGCTGCTGCTGGGGTGAGCAGCAGCAGCGCGGGCTCCTCGCCGCTGCCGGCGCGTCGCTCCGGCACCCTGTGGCCGCTGGCCCCGCGCCGCGAGGACGGTCCTGTCCAGCCGTCGAGCGATCCTTCCCAGCCGCTGGCCGAGGACTGGGCGGACGGGTCCCGCACGCCCTCGCAGGCTGCGCTTACCCCGGGCGTCGTCGGACAGCCCGCCGGGGACGCTGCCACCCCGTCGTCCCCGGAGCAGACGGCTGCCATGGCACCGGTCGCGCCGTCCGAGCCGACCGGGCCGATCGTGGTGCGCGGGCGCGACCGCTCCTCGCTCGAGGGCACCGACCTGGACACCACGGTGCCGATCGGACGGGCGGCCCTGCTGCGCGACGTGGTCAACGTGGCTGTGGACTCGGACGACCCCGACGCGTACACCATGGGGCCGCTGCCGGCCGAGCAGCGTTCCCGGATCTCGCAGTGGATCCTGCTGGGCGGCGTGCTGCTGGTGATCGTGGCGATGGTGCTGGCCCTGTCCACCATCACCTCCGGGCTTCGCGAACGGGTCACGAATCCTCTCAATACCGATCCCCCCGAGGCGTCGGCGGGGGCCCCGGTCAGCGACGGCGGGGGCGAGGAGCCCGCGGAGGAGGAGCCCACCGAGGAGGAGCCGCCGGCCCCGCCGGCCACTCTGCGCGGCGTCGAGGTGTTCACGCTGGGCTCGGACCGTGCACCGGACAACGCCGACCAGACCGAGCGCATCACCGACGGTGATCCCGGCACCTTCTGGTCCACGCAGATCTACACGAACCCGCAGTACGGCAACCTCAAGGACGGCGCGGGGCTGCGCCTGGATCTCGGGGAGCCCTCCACGCTGACAGCGGTCGTGGCCACCACCGCGCGCAACAGCGGTGGGGTGATCGAGCTGCGCGCCGTGGGTGAGGACGGCTCCCTGGGGGACGTGCTCGCCACCGGCCAGTTCGCCGGTGACGGCGAGGTGCGGCTGGCACCTCCGGAGCCGATCGAGGCCCAGCAGGTGGCGCTGTGGTTCCCCGAACTGCCACCGGACAGCAATCGTGACGGCTTCCGCGGCCGCATCGCCGAACTGCGGGTCGAGTGATGGCGCACTCGCGGCGCAGCAGGCTGCCCGCGCGGTTCCGCTCCGTGACCGGGATCCCTCTGTCCCTGGCCCTGATCGCCCTGCTGCTGGGGCTGCAGCTCTCTGCGGCGCTCGACAGCGGCACCACCAGCCGGGTCCGCACCGGGTCCTCCTCGGTGGACGGGGCGGCTGTCCCCGGGAAGAACGAGTCGGGTCTCCCCGTTATCACGGAGATGACCCTCGGGACCGAGGTGCAGCGCCTGATCGACAGCGGAGCCATCCTGCCCATGGCGAGCTTCGACGCCGCGCAGTGCCTGCGTGAGCAGAACATTCCCGATTCCGTGCTGATCATGGAGGAGGTGGCATGGGGCGCCGAGGAGACACCCGGCTGGCTGCTGGTGCACGGTCCCGGGGACCGCGAGACGCTGCGCTCCACCGGCGGCATCGTCTCGGCGACCGTGGTGCTGCCCCAGTGCGGATCGGTCCAGGATGCCGATCCCGCCGCGAACCTGCTGTGGACCGGCCAGGTCATGGTCGGCAGCGTCTGAGGTCGCTCCGGTGACCCGCACCCCGAACTCCCCGTACCCCATGGAAGGAACCCACCCGTGAACCAGCCCATCCAGGCCCTGAACATCCTCGGCACGACCCCTCTGGGCGCCACCGCCGAGCCCGAGACGCAGCAGGCGGCCCCCGATCACAGCGACGCCCCCGTGCACGATGTGGTCATCGTCGGCTCCGGCCCTGCCGGCTACACGGCCGCCGTGTACGCGGCCCGCGCCGAGATGAAGCCCGTGGTGATCGCGGGCGCTCTCGACGCCGGCGGCGCGCTGATGACCACCACTGACGTGGAGAACTTCCCCGGCTTCCCCGGGGGCGTGCAAGGGCCCGAGCTGATGGCGCAGATGCAGGAACAGGCCGAGCGGTTCGGCGCTGAGATCCTGTTCGAGGACGCGGTGGACCTCCAGCTGGAGGGTGAGATCAAGACAGTCACCCTCGACGACGGCACCGTGCACCGCGCGAAGGCCCTCATCATCGCCACCGGTTCCGCCTACCGCGAGCTCGGTGTGGAGGGCGAGGAGCGGCTCTCGGGCAAGGGCGTCAGCTGGTGCGCCACCTGCGACGGCTTCTTCTTCAAGGACCAGGACATCGTGGTGGTCGGCGGTGGCGACAGCGCCGTGGAGGAGGCCACGTTCCTCACCCGCTACGCCACCAACGTGACCCTGGTGCACCGCCGGGACGAGCTGCGGGCCTCCAAGATCATGGCCCGGCGCGCCGAGGCCGATCCCAAGCTGCGCTTCGCCTGGAACAGCCAGGTGGTGAGCATCAACGGTGAGGACAAGGTGGAATCGGTGACCCTGCGGGACGTGGAGACCGGGGAGGAGCGCACCCTTCCCACCGGCGCCGTGTTCGAGGCCATCGGGCACGTGCCGCGCACCGAGCTGCTGCGCGGGAAGCTCGAACTGGACGCGCAAGGATACATCGTGTGCAAGGACCGCTCCACCTACACGTCCGTTCCAGGAGTCTTCGCTGCCGGCGACGTGGTCGACCACACCTACCGGCAGGCCATCACTGCCGCGGGATCCGGCTGCCAGGCCGCGCTGGACGCGGAGCGCTGGCTCACCGACCAGGCAGCGCTGGCATTCGCCGGGGAGGCAAGCCCCCGCGAGGCCGCCGCCGACGAGGTGCCGACGGAGCCCTCCGCACCGGAGGCCCAGCTCACCCCCGTCACGCCGGGGACGGAGTCCGACGCGTCGACGACATTGCCCGCAGCGGAGTGATCGGCGCGGCACCGATCCGCACCGACCTGGGCTCCTTCTCATGAGCAGCCCCTCCATGCCAGGGGCGGGGAGGCCTTCGCGGAAGGACCGGTCGGCTGACGTGGAGCACCCGGTGCACCCCGACCAGCCGACTGACCTGGAGCTGCTCGCTGATCCGGAGCAGCCGACTGACCTGAGCGGGGACCGTCCTGCCGTGGTGCTGGTGACGGCATCGTGGTGCGGTCCCTGCCGACCGGCACCCACGGTGCTTCGTGAGCTGGGCCGACGGTGGGGGCCGTCTGTGCATGCGGTCATGATCGAGGACCCGTCCGATGAGGTGCTCGATCAGCTGGTGATCGACGTGCTTCCGGTCTGGCTGCGACTGGCGCCGGGAACCGTTGCCGCACCGGGGCCAGGCTCTGCCCCCGTGTCCCCAAGGACTCCACAGCACGTCGGCAAGGAGCACAGCGTGCCCGCCGGGTCCGGCGTACCTCCGGACGCCGACCCACCTCACCCGCTCATCGCCGACCTGCGCGGTGCCTTTCCGGATGGCACGCCGGTGCGACTTCGCGGGGAGTGGTCCATCACCAAGCGTCACGACGGCGCCCTCCCCAAGCACGAGGTCGCCGTGCGGTTCGGCAGCGTGGATTCGGGTCTCGACTGATCCTGTCAAGTCATCCCGTACTCCTCCCGCTGACATGCACGAACTCGCCGTGCACCATGTCGTGCACACAGTTGTCCACACACAGCGGCACATCAGTCCACAAGGTTATCCACAGGAAAATGTGGACAAGGTCGAGGTCGTGAATCATCTCTACTCACGTGTACAAAGTAGCGGCTGACCTGCAGTTTTGCTCATTCCCGCAGGCCACGCCGGGTAAGGGGCCTGTGCCTGGCGTGCACAGCCTGGTCCGGAACAAAGATCGACCGAGGGGGATTGTCCACACACTTACTCACAGTGTGCAAAGTCGCGGATTGAGTGGCCCTCCTCCCTCATGGCCCGGGTCCACGAGGAACATGGCTGTACCGCTCCGCTGGCTGTTCCCAGTGATGATTGCTGTCCACTTCGCCGGTGCGCTGGCAGGCGCTCGCGTCGCCGCATCCCGCCCGGTCATTCATCAACGGCGATCTCATGCAGCTGTGGCCCGCTCCATGTTCCGCGTGAAACGCCGCCGTCTGCGGCCGAATAGTAGAGGGTCCTCTGTCGGCGAAGCCCGCGGCGGGGTGCTCTATTCGAACGATTCTGCGGGTTTCACGGCGAACGGGTAGACCCACTGGAGGGTTCCTCATTGAGCAGCCCCCTGTGAATTGAGTCGTGACGGTGTGGCCTGCACCGCCCAGCAACCATCCCTGGCGGTCAGAGGTTGTGTTCCATGTGAAACGGGATGCTTCGCTGGGCAAGGCCGTCGTTTCACATGGAACATACGGCGCCCATCGTCGTGATCGAGAGAGTGACCTCTGTGCTCCCTAGACGACGCTGTCATTGTGGATCGGCTGCGAGGCGCGACGCTAGGCGAGTTCTCCTCACAACCGAAGCCCACTCGGCGCCGCAGTCTCTGTACTGCGAGAACCCCGTTTCACATGGAACGCCCCAAGAGCTCGGCGCCACACTGGATCCGTCCGATCGTTGCCGCTTATCTTGACGCGACCGTATCGCTGCCCGCATGAACCGCGGGTGCGAGTTTCACGTGCAACCAGCTCACGTGCTGGGTGGTGACGCCGTACGTCCAGATGGGAACGGCATCCAAACATCGCCGGTAGCACCCTTTTTGGTAGCTTCACGTGAAACTGCCCGCCACGTTCCGTGGACCGCCGTGAGCTTCGGCCTACCTGGCCCGCTGCGCATAGCACTGGCTCCGGCAGGCGGGGTGTGCCGCTAGGAGGACGCGCGACGCTCGGAGCTACCGAAATGAGAGGCGTCCATCCGCGGCCGCACATCAAAGACACCTTGCTCCGCACGCTCCATCCACCACGGCCCGGACTGTGCGGCTGTTTCACGGAAAACTAGAGCATCGTGCCGTTACAGCTGACAACGCCGCCGACGGGGAGATGGCTAGCTGTGTTTCATAGTTGCGTTTCACGTGAATCTCATGCGCGGCTCGTAGCCAGGCTCGTGGCGGCCGCCCCAAGCCACCCCGCGCGCGGGATGGCTCCGGCCCTCGACCTCGGGAGAGCCCGCACGATCCCACCCCACAAGTGAGCCCAGCGGCCTCGGCTGTGCGCCTGACGAGTGCTGGTGGGGATCAATCCCGCTTGACCTGGCAGCCCGTCCGCGTTCCACATGCAACGGGTCATGCGGTGCAGCCCCAGTCACGGGGAATCAACTCGAATGCCCGGCAACACGGGTTACACGTGAAACATGGCGCCGGCCTCTTGCGGGGCAAAGAGGCCCCGCGGTTGTAATTCTCCGGATGTCCCTCATCCACGGGGCGCACCGCGTTCTACACCGCAGATTTTTGCGGCGCTGTACGAGTCGAACGCACTTACTTCGCCATTACACGAAATCTGACGTTTCCCGTGGAACCTCGGCCTCGCCCGCGTAGTCGCCCGCAAGCAAGCCGCGTGACGACTTGGCGAGCCCCCGCGAGGAGATGACGAGCGATGATCCACGTGAAACCATTCCCGCAGCAGCGCCCAGCGTCACGCTAACCCTGGTTCACGTGGAACAACGCAGCGAACATCCGCATCATCTCACCGACCCCAAAAAGTACCGCTAGCACGTGATTCAGGGCCGTCACGGAGCAGGACGACCGAGCTATCACCAGCGGAAACGCGCCTCATCCACACGTCTGTGCACAATGGTGGATTCAGCAGCGGCACGATGCGTCGGCGTATGCACGTGGATGCGGTCTCGCAGTGCTCTTGGGCTCAACGGGCCCGTGCGTGTCACAACCACACCAGAAATGCGTGACCCGTCCGCCCCGAAGGAGAAGTGACGCCGCCGACGCTGCACGCTTTTGCAGTGGACTGCATACTCTTGCACCGGGTCGCGGAACCCACCGCTGTGCCGGAGCCCGGCTCTGTGCGATGTCCAGGCGCCGAGTTGCCCAGCGCCGTACACAGGGTGCCGTTCAGACCCGCTGGTCGTTCCCGTCGAACTGGGCCGGCAGCTCCAGCCCAATGCGTTCCACCAGACGCTCGAGATCCTCGATGTTGGAAAACTCCATCGTGATCTTTCCCTTGCGCTTCCCCACGTCGATGCGAACGGGAGCCTCCAGACGATTGGAGAGCCGGCTGGTGATGTCCACGACGTGGGGATCGTAGGTGCTGCGTCGCGGGGTCCGAGTGACCGTGGGCTGTGCACCGCGGGCCACCAGGCGTTCCACGGCACGCACGGAGAGGCCCTCCTGCACGATGCGCTGGGCGAGCTCCTCCATCAGGGACGGGTCATCCAGGGAGAGGAGAGCTCGTGCGTGGCCGGCGCTGATCGCTCCGCTGGCGAGCCGTCGCTGCACAAGAGCGGGCAAGCGCATCAGGCGAAGAGTGTTGGTGATCTGAGGGCGCGACCGGCCGATCCGCTCAGCCAGCTCCTCCTGGGTGCAGCCGAAGTCCTCCAGCAGCTGCTGATATGCAGCCGCCTCCTCCAGCGGGTTCAGCTGGGATCGGTGCAGATTCTCAAGCAGCGCATCGCGCAGGAGGTCGTCGTCGCTGGTCTCACGGATGATCGCCGGGATCCGATCAAGGCCGGCACGCCGAGCGGCACGCCAACGGCGCTCGCCCATGACCAGCTCGAAGGACTCACCATCCTCCGTGACGGAGATCGGCCGCACCACCACGGGCTGCAGCACACCGACCTGCTGGAGCGACTCGGCGAGCTCGTCGAGCTCGTCCTCGTCGAACATGGTGCGGGGGTTGCGCGGGTTCTCGCGGATCTCATGGATCGGGACCTCGGCGAACTCCGCGCCCGGCACGGGCACCAGGCCCGCGTCCTCATCGTCCTTGGATGCGGTATCGGGCTGCGCGGTCTCGGTCACCGAGCTCGTGTTCCGCGGCGCGGACACCGGGGTGCTCTGGACCTCCTCGACGTCGACCGCGGGGCTCTCGCCAGGAGTCTCGGACACAGTGGAATCCTCCTCCACCGGCGCGGGAGCGATCGGGGAGGGAGCGACCGGTGCAGAAGCCCCAACCGGTGTGGCATCGGCGGAGCCGGACTGCGCAGGTTCGGGCGCCGCGGAGCCGGACTGCGCAGGTTTGGTCGCGGCGGAGGGGCTCGCCACTGCAGGAGTCTCCTCCGAGGGCGCTTCTGCAACGGGCGCCTGCTGCGTGCCTGCGGGATCGGCGGGCTTGGGGGAGGTGGAACGACCGGGCTTCGTCGTGGTGGACGTCGTGGCCCGGGACGAGGAGGTGCCCTTCTGTCCAGCAGTGGACGTGGTGTCACGGCGGGACTTCAATGCACCGGCCTTGGACGACCCCGTCGCGGAGGCACCGGCCTTGGAGGTCCCGGCCTTGGAGGTCCCCGCCTTCGATGTCCCCCCTTTCGACGTCCCCGCCTTCGACGCGCTCTTCGTGGCGGTTCCCTGCCTCGAGGATCTGTCCTTGGAGGACTCGGACTCGGTGGCACCTGACCCAGCGGATGCGCCCGCGGAGGAGGATTTCGCGGTGCGGGTCCTTCGCGCGGGTGACGAGGTGCTCCTGCTGGTCGCCGTACCTCCGGCGCCGCGCCCGCGGCGCTCCGCGGCGGCGCGCGCCATGTCTCCGGCGAGATCCTGCTTGGCTGCGCGTTCGCGCTGGGGCCGGTCGGAGTCCGAGTGCACCGGTTCACCGGAGAAGAACATGTCCACCGGCCTGGTCGAGGAGCCCTTCTCCCCGGCCTCCGGCGAGGTGCGCGGGTGCGAACGGGTGCGCAGATCCTGGCCGGGTGCAGGTGCGGTGCCAGCGCCCGGGATCAGTGCGCCGAGGCCTCGACCGAGTCCGCGCTTCTGCGTCATGTGCGTCGTCCTTCCGGGTGGGTCGTCCACCGAGAGCAGGGGAACCGTTCCGCTGGGGGCGTCGTCGCCATCGGCGGATCGGGGGGTCAGGGGGCTGGGCGAATGGTGAGTTCGTGGGCTGCGGCGCGGTACGCGAGGGCGCCGCTCGACCCCGGGTCGTAGGTCAGGACCGTCTGCCCGTAGCTGGGGGCCTCGGAGATCCGGACCGAGCGCGGGATGGTGGTCGAGAAGGTCTGCTCCGGGAAGTGGTCGCGCACGTCCTGGGCCACCTGGGCAGCCAGTCGGGTACGGGCGTCGTACATCGTCAGCAGGATCGAGGAGACCACAAGCTCCGGGTTAAGGTGCTGGCGCAGCAGCTCGATGTTGTTCAGCAGCAGGGTGAGGCCCTCGAGCGCGTAGTACTCGGCCTGGATCGGGATCAGCACCTCTCGGGCCGCGACCAGGGCGTTCACGGTCAGCAGGCCCAGGGAGGGCGGGCAGTCCACCAGTACGTAGTCCAGGCGCGGGAGGCCGGCCGATTCGCGCTCGGCCAACAGGTCGCGGATGGCGCCGCGCAGCCGGTTCTCCCGGGCCACCATCGAGACCAGCTCGATCTCGGCGCCGGAGAGGTTGATGGTCGCGGGCGCGCACAGCAGCCCCTCCAGCTCGGGGACCTGCTGGATCACCTCCTGCATGGGGGTGGACTCCACCAGCACCTCGTACATGCTGGGCACGTCCGCGTGGTGGTCGATGCCCAGGGCCGTGGAGGCATTGCCCTGCGGATCCACGTCCACCACCAGCACGTCCAGCCCACCCATGGCCAGGGCGGCCGCCACGTTCACGGTGGTGGAGGTCTTGCCCACCCCGCCCTTCTGGTTGGCCACCGTGATCACACGGGTGGCTTCCGGAGCGGCGAACTCGAGCCCTTCCAGCTCGCGGCGTCGAGCATGGTCACGGGCCAGTTCGCGCATCAGCGGAGTGTCGTCCAGACCGCCGCCTGCGGGCGCGGAGTCCTCGCGCTGATCAGCCACGTCGGCCTCCCTTCCTGGTCGCCTGGGGGGTGCGGAGCACGTGGACCACTGTAGTGGGAACCTCCACCTCGCCGTCCCCGTACCGCTCGATGCGGGCATCGGTCCCGCCCAGACGGCGCAGCACCGGGGCGGCCTTGTCGATCTCCTCCGCCGCGGAGCCGCCCTTCATGGCCAGCAGCGTGCCGCCTGCGGTCACCAGGGGCAGGGTCCACCTGGCCAGTTTGTCCAGCGCGGCCACGGCACGCGCGGTGACCAGATCGAAGTCACGCTCGCCGTGCAGCTCCTCGGCACGGGCGCGCACCACCTCGATGCCCAGCCCCAGTTCCGCGTTCACCTCGTCGAGCCAGGTGGTGCGACGCTGCATGGTCTCGATCAGGGTGACGCGCAGCCCGGGCCGCGCGATCGCGATCACCACGCCCGGCAGTCCTGCACCGGAGCCGACGTCGGCCAGGGTGCCGACGGGCCGGCCAGTCGCGCCCACCTCGTCGATCGCGTCGGCCAGCAGGGCGCAGTTCAGGACGTGCCGCTCCCACAGCCGATCCACCTCGCGCGGACCGATGAGACCCCGCTCGGGGCCCTGCTCGGCGAGCATCCCGGTGAAGCGCTCGGCCAGGTCGAGACGGTCGCCGAAGAGCCGCTCGGCCGGGCCGCGCAGCTGCTCGGGAACGGTGGAGGAGGGGGCCATCCGGGACCTCAGGACGCCGGGTAGATCACGACGTGACGGTCCTTGCCATCACCGTCGGACTCCGAGCGCAGTCCCTCACGCTTGGCAACGTCGTGGACGACCTTGCGCTCGAAGGGGTTCATGGGGCGCAGCGGCACCGGGGAGCCCCCGGACTTCGCCTGCGCGACGGCATCGGCGGCGAGATCCTCCAGGGACTCCTTGTGCTGGGCCCGGAAGCCGCAGATGTCCAGCATCAGGCGGGAGCGGTCGCCGGTGCGGGTCTGCACGGCCAGTCGAGTGAGCTCCTGCAGGGCGTCCAGCAGCTCGCCGCGCGGCTCGTTCATGCGCTTCAGCTTCTCGGCCCCGCGGATCTCCACGGAGGCACGGTCGCCGTCCACGTCGATGTCGATGTCACCATCGAGATCGGCGATGTCCAGCAGCTCCTCG
This sequence comes from Brachybacterium sp. p3-SID957, assembly GCF_025144775.1. Lineage (NCBI taxonomy): Bacteria > Bacillati > Actinomycetota > Actinomycetes > Micrococcales > Dermabacteraceae > Brachybacterium > Brachybacterium sp. p3-SID957. Next base: position 23,829 of record NZ_JALXKT010000021.1, read on the forward strand.
AGGTAGTCGGCGGCGATGTCGCCCTCCTCCTCCAGGCGCTTCAGACGCTCCTGGCGGGACTCGCCGGAGTCCTCGGCATCAGGAGCCCCTGCCGGTGCCTCCTCGTCCGCGGCGAAAGATGCATCACCGGCGGATGCGACAGCCTCAGCGGAGCGGGCGGGCTCTGGCCTGCCGGCGGCCTGGGCGGCCTCGCCCTGCTCCTCCAGGGTGATGATCTCGGCATCCATCGCGGTGGGATCCGGGGCGGTGCGGTCAGTGGCGGCGCGTGCGTGGCCGCCCTCGCCCGAGGGGGGCTGCGGGGTGGTGTCGTTCATCGGTGGTCCTCCTGGAATGCTGCGGGAAAAAGGATGTCCGGGGAGCAGCAGTGCTCCCCTTGGACACGGTCACTTGTGGCGCTTGGATCCCTTCTTGGAGCCCTTGGATCCCTTGTTCAGGGGCGAGGTGGACGGCGCGGGCTTCTCCTGGGCGGCGCGGGCCTGCTGGGCAGCCCGGCGCTGCTCCTGCGCCTTGGCGCGGGCGGCGCGGGCCTGCGCCAGCTTCTCCTGATCGCTGAGGCTCTTGTTCTTCTTGGGCTGCACGCGGATGGGGGCAGCCTCCTCGGGCTCGGCCACGACCTTCTTCTTCGGCGTGAAGTCCAGGGGCTCCAGGCCCTTCTTCTCGCGCTTGGCGTTGATGCGGGCCTGGCGCTGCTTCTCCGCATCGGAGCCCGGGGTGGGGGTGGCGCGGATGACGATGTACTGCTGGACGAAGGTCCACACGTTGGTGGTGAGCCAGTAGATGAGCACACCGATCGGCATGCCCGGTCCCGTGATCACGTAGATGAACGGGAGCATGTACAGCATCATCTTCTGCGTGCTGGCCATCGGCCCCTCAAGGGCTGCCTTGGGCATGTTGCGCATGGTCAGCTCCTTCTGGGTGATGAAGGTGACCGCGCACATGAGGGCGATGATGATGCCGGAGACGAATTTGGTGGTCAGACCGCCGTCGCCGGACTGCAGGAAGCTGTCGGCGATGGTGACGTTGCCGAGGAAGGTACCGGTGTAGGCGCTGTGGGCCAGCTCCGGGGTGAGCGGGCCGAATCCCTCACCCCCGGCGGCCTGGGGCAGCTTGGTGTACAGCACCCGGAACAGCGCGAGGAAGATCGGCATCTGCAGCAGGATCGGCAGGCACGAGGAGAACGGGCTGGCGCCGGCCTCCTTGTAGATGGCCATGGTCTCCTGCGCCATCGCCTGGCGGGACTCCTGGTCCGTCTTGCCCTTGTACTTCTTCTGCACGGCCTGCAGCTCGGGGCTGACCATCTGCATCGCCCGGGAGGCCCGGATCTGGCGCACGAACAGCGGGATGATCAGGGTCCTGATCACCACGGTGAGGCCCACGATCGACAGCGCCCAGGTCCAGCCGGAGTCGGGGTCCATGAACACGGACAGCAGCCTGTGGAACTGCACCATGATCCATGCCACGGCCCATTCGATGGGATACAGAGGGTTCATCGGCCTGGTTCTTCCTGCCGCCCGGATGCGCATGACGTCCATGCGATGTGACGGCTGTGGGTCGGGGTTCTGGACAAGGGTAGGCCCTAGCGGGCCGGTCGCCGCAGTCGACGTGGATTGGTCCACATCCCCGGGGCGGGAACCGGATCGGGGCCGCCGCGGGTGAGCGGGTTGCAGCGCAGGATGCGCCACGTGGTAAGCAGGGTCCCCTTCACGGCGCCGTGGACGCGCAGGGCGTCCATGCCGTACTGGGAGCAGACGGGGTAGAAGCGGCAGGCCGGCGGCGTGTACGGCGAGATTCCCACCTGGTAGGCCCGCACCGGCAGTGCCAGCAGGCGGCGCGGCAGGTCCCTCACAGTGCGCATCGAGGTGCCCATCAGAGCGCCGCCTCCCCGGCGGAGCGCCGGGAGAGCTTGCGGGTGGCCGAATCGAGCGCACCGGTCAGATCCGTCTCGAGCTGGTCGAAGGCCTGCGCATCGATGCCCGGCAGGGCGCGCACCACCACGGCAGCGGTCGGGGGCAGCTGCGCCAGCTGCGGTCGGATGATCTCCCGCATCCGACGGGTCACGCGGTTGCGCACCACGGCGTTGCCGATCTTCTTGGACACGACGAATCCCACGCGGGGTGCCTCCGGTCCCTCCGGCAGGAGGGCCAGGTGCACGACCACGTGGGATCGGGCGCTGCGCACGCCACGGCGGGTGACGGCGCGGAAGTCGTCGCCGGTGCGGAGCCGGTGACGGGACCAGGGGGTCACGGTCCCGACGCTGCCGGCCTGCGGCCTCAGGCCGACAGTTCGCTGCGGCCCCGGGCGCGACGCGCGTTGACGATGGCGCGGCCGGCGCGAGTGCGCATGCGGGCGCGGAAGCCGTGCTTCTTGGCGCGACGACGGTTGTTCGGCTGGAAGGTGCGCTTGCTCATCGGTTCTCCTCGATCATGGGCACGGACGTGCCCCTCGCGGTGGCATGTGGTCTGCTGCGCGGACGGGCTGATCGGGCGCTCGCGCGGATGACGGAGCGGCTGCCGGGTGACCGGACCGACCAGGACGACGTCCCGGTGACGTCTACAGGTCGGCTCGCAGCGCTGACTGCACGATCTTAGGGGCGGGGCGTCGAGGGGTCAACGGCTGAGGCGCAGGTGAGCGCCGGTGTGGCCGGTTTCTCACTGCGCGCCGCACGCCCACGGGCGTCTCCACGGTGGTAACGGACGGCGGTGAGGGGACGCACGTCACGGGAACCGCCCGCCCCCGACCAGGTGCGGCGACCTGACGTCCCACGCATCCACACCACCGATCCACACGATTGTGGATCATGTGGAAAACTACCCGGACTGCTGCCTTCCACCGGAGATGATCATGAATGACACGCGGATCGACGTCGAGGTGATCTGGGACCGCACCCTTCAGATCCTGCGCCGTGACGAGACCGTGTCCCCCCGGGTGATGGCCCTGCTCACCCTGTCCCGGCTGATGGCCGTGGTGGCGGACACCGCCCTGCTGGCAGCCCCCTCCACCTCGGCGAAGGAGCTGTTCGAGCACCGGATCGTGGACTCCCTCAAGAGTGCGCTCAGCGAGGCCGCCCAGCGCGAGATGCGCTTCGCCGTGACCGTGGACGAGTCCCTGCTGCTGGAGGGGGACGACGAGGATCCCGCCCCCGGCGGTGCGGTGCCCTCCCGTCCCACCAGCGCCGGTGCACAGTCTGTGGACAACTCTGTGGATGTTTCTGGGGAGGATGTCCACATCGGGCCCTCCGGTGGTGGATTCACCCGTGCGGGCAGCGGTGACCGGTCAGGGACCGCAGGCGGCAGAGGCAGCATCGCCCCGTCGGCCACCGACGCGCACTCCTCGACCCCGCCGGCCCAGTGGGGCCCGGACTCGGCCCGGCCCGTCAGCAGCACCTCCCCTGCCGCCAGCCGATCCCTGTGGTCCCCTCCCACCGCGGATTCCCCGGCGCCGGCACCGCGGGCCCCGCTGGCCGAGACCACGCTGGTGGGTGATTCGCGCCTGAACGGCAAGTACACCTTCGACACCTTCGTGATCGGCTCCTCGAACCGTTTCGCTCAGGCAGCCTGCTCGGCCGTGGCCGAGACCCCCGCCAAGGCCTACAACCCGCTGTTCATCTACGGCGGCTCCGGCCTGGGCAAGACCCACCTCCTGCACGCCGTGGGCCACTACGCCCAGAGCCTGTACCCGGAGATCGTGGTGCGGTACGTGAACTCCGAGGAGTTCACCAACGACTTCATCAACTCCGTGCAGTCCGGCCAGTTCGGCAAGGCCCAGGAGTTCCAGCGCCGCTACCGCGACATCGACATCCTGCTGATCGACGACATCCAGTTCCTTCAGCGCGCACCTGAGACGATGGAGGCGTTCTTCCACACCTTCAACACGCTGTACAACTCGGACAAGCAGATCGTGATCACCTCGGACCTTCCCCCCAAGGAGCTGGGAGGCTTCGAGGACCGCATGCGCTCGCGCTTCGAGATGGGCCTGATGACCGACGTCCAGCCTCCGGATCTCGAGACCCGCATCGCGATCCTGCGCAAGAAGGTGGCCCAGGAGAACACCGGTGAGGTGCCCCACGACGTGCTGGAGTACATCGCCAGTCACATCGCCACCAACATCCGCGAGCTCGAGGGCGCACTGATCCGGGTCCAGGCGCTGCACTCCCTGTCCCGGCAGCCGATGGACGTCACCCTCGCCCAGAGCGTGCTGAAGGACCTGCTCAGCCACGACGACGGCACCCAGATCACCGCCTCCACGATCATCGCGCAGACGGCCACCTACTTCGGTCTTTCGGTCGAGGAGATCATCGGCACTGGGCGCTCGCGGCGCCTAGTCTCGGCCCGGCAGATCGCGATGTACCTGTGCCGTGAGCTGACCGACATGCCGCTGATCCGCATCGGCGAGGAATTCGGCGGCCGCGACCACACCACCGTGATGCACGCCAACAAGAAGATCAGCGAGCTGATGAAGGAGCGCCGCGCGATCTTCAACCAGGTCACGGAGCTGACAGCACGGATCAAGAGCTCCAATTCCAGCTCCCGGCACTGAGGGATCACACGCGGGAGAGGACCCTGTTCCTCCCCAATGTGGACAACTCTGTGGATGGTGTGGACGGATTGGCATCCATGCAGGAGATGGTGTGCATGGTGGAATCACAGGAATCGGCTGTGAGGGCTTCGTCCTGCACAGTCCGACCACGTCGGAACGCGCGTGATTCACACTCCGTCCATCTGTCGCTCGTACGTGATGACCTGGGAGGACGGTGGTTGTCCACGGAATCCACAGCCGTGATGAAGAGGACTGCAGTTATGTGCTCGACGTGGATGTGGACGGGGCGCCGGGGGCGGGCATCAGGGAAGTCAAGGATCTCAGCCGGTGTGTCGGCGGAAGGGTCTCGGAGCGGATACGCTGGGTCCCGATCGTGAATGACGACCCTTCCGAAGGAGTGGCAACGGTGAAGTTCCACCTCGACCGCGGCGTTCTGGGCGACGCCGTCTCCTGGGCCACCCGCACCCTCCCCGTGCGACCGGCGATGCCCATCCTGCAGGGTGTGCGGATCGTGGCCGATGCTGGCGGCGAGCTGCAGCTGTCCACCTTCGACTACGAGGTCAGCGCGCAGATCACCATCGACGCCGAGGTGGACCAGCCCGGCGAGGTGCTGGTGCAGGGCCGGATGCTCTCCGACATCGTGCGCGCCCTGCCCAACAAGGACGTCACCATCGCCCTCGAGGGGACCAAGCTCGAGGTGCGCTGCGGCAGCGCTCGCTTCGCCCTGGCCACCCTGCCGGTCGAGGAGTACCCACAGCTGCCGGCCATGCCGCCCGTGGCGGGATCCGTCCCGGCCGACGTGTTCGCCGAGGCGATCTCCCAGGTGACCGTGGCCGCCTCCAAGGACGACACCCTCCCCCTGCTCACCGGCGTGAAGATCGAGATCTCCGGCGAGACCATGACGCTGATGTCCACCGACCGCTACCGGCTGGCGATGCGCGAGCTCACCTGGAACCCGGCCAGTCCCGGCACCGAGCTGACCGCCCTGGTGCGCGCCCGCACCCTGCACGAGGTGGCCCGTTCCCTGGCCACCGGCGGCAGGGTGGACATCGCGCTGTCCCAGGAGGGCTCGGCGAACCTGATCGGCTTCGAGGCCGGCGGCCGCCGCACCACCTCCACCCTGGTCGACGGCGACTACCCGCCCGTGCGCCGCCTGTTCCCCGACTCCACCCCGATCACCGCGGTGGTCGCCACCGGGCCGCTGATCGACGCGGTCAAGCGCGTGTCCCTGGTGGCCGAGCGCAACACCCCCGTGCGGCTCTCCTTCACCGAGGGTCAGGTGGCTCTGGAGGCCGGCGCCGGTGACGACGCCCAGGCCAGTGAGGTGCTCGAGGCGCAGCTGGACGGCGAGGACCTGGTGGTCGGATACAACTCCGGCTTCCTGCTGGACGGTCTGAGCGCCCTGGGCACCGAGTTCGCGCGGCTCACCTTCACCGACTCCATCAAGCCCTCCGTCATGGCCGGCCAGGAGTCCCTCGAGGGCAGCCCCAGCAGCTCGTACAAGTACCTGATCATGCCGATGCGGATCTGAGCGGCGGGGGTGACCCCTCCGTGCTGCTGACCTCCCTCGAGCTCACCGACTACCGCTCCTACCCCCGGCTGTCTTTGGCCGTGAAGCCCGGGATCACCGTGCTGGTGGGACGGAACGGCCAGGGAAAGACGAACATCGTCGAGGCCGTCTGGTACCTCGCCACCCTCTCCAGCCACCGTGTCTCCCACGATGCCGCGCTGGTGCACCGCGGCGAGAGCACCGCCATCATCCGCGCGAGCTTCCTGCGCGCCGGCCGCCCCCTGCAGGTGGACCTCGAGATCACTCCGGGCCGGTCCAATCGTGCCCGCGTGCAGGGCAGCGGCCTCAGTCGGCTGCGGGACCTGCTGGGAGAGGTGCGAGCGGTGCTGTTCGCCCCGGAGGACCTGGGCCTGGTCAAGGCCGATCCCGAGGGCCGGCGGCGGTTCCTGGACGAGCTGCTGTTCGTCATCGCCCCGCGCTACGCCTCGGTCAAGGCCGACTACGACCGGGTGCTCAAGCAGCGCTCCAACCTGCTCAAGCAGATGCGGTCCATGAGACGCGGCAGCAGCGGCCGGTCTGTGGGCGGGCTGGACCCCGCCGAGTCCGCCGAGTCCACCCTGGCGGTGTGGGACCAGCAGCTGGCCCGACTGGGCGCGGACCTGCTGCGTGCCCGACTGCACCTGGTCAACCGCCTGCGCCCCCATGTGGGCTACTCCTACCTGCGGGTCTCCTCCGACGAGGGCGCTGAGGAGTCCCTCTCCCTGCCCCCGGACCAGCGGCCCGAGGTGAACTCCCCGGCCGATGTCGCCTACCGCTCCGCGGTGCTCGATGAGCTCGGTGCCCTGCCCGGCACGCTCCCCACCACCGTCGAGATCCACGACGTGATGCTGCGGATGCTGGGCGAGAGGCACGACGAGGAGATCGACCGCGGTGTCACCCTGGTGGGCCCCCACCGCGACGACATGGAGATCCGTCTGCACGACTTCCCCGCCAAGGGGTATGCGAGCCACGGCGAGAGCTGGTCGCTGGCCCTGTCGCTGCGCCTGGGCTCCTACGACCTGCTGCGACTGGAGGAGGGGGATCTCGGCGACGGCGAGCCCATCCTGATCCTCGACGACGTGTTCAGCGAGCTGGACGTGCACCGCCGTGAGCGCCTGGGACGCATCGTCACCGGCGCCACCCAAGTGCTGATCACCACCGCCAACGACACCGACATCCCCACCTCCCTGCACGGGGACATGCACCTGGTGGACGTGACGCTCGGCGAGGCGGTGCCGCGCAGCAGCAGCGCCGGGAGCAGCTGGTGAGCGGCCGCATGACTCCGCGCCGCGGCGGGTCTGCGCCCGGCGGTGGCAGCGCAGCTGACGGCAGGCGTCGCACCCCGCCCCCGACCCTGCCGCGACCGTCGCTGGCGAACCCCTACGACCTGTCCACGTGGCGCCGGGACGACACATCGGCGCAGCGCCCCGGTGCCGCGCATCTGCCGCAGGAGCCGCCGACCGAGCAAACCCGCGCCCAGCGCCAGGCGAGCTGGCCGGAGCCGGGTCCCGGTCCCGACCAGGGGGCCGATGACCAGCAGTGGGTCGACGACCGCGATCCCGAGCCGGAACCGCCTGCCTACGACCCGGTGGACCTGCCCACCCCCGCTGACCCCTTCGAGCTCGCCCGCCGCACCGTCAACCGCTCCCGGGCCGCGGCGCGAGACCGGGGCCTGTTCCCGATCTCCGCCAAGACCCAGGCCCGCGACGTGCGCGACCGATCCACCAGCGCGCCGGGCTACTCCGGCGCGCGGCCCGATCCCCGGGACCCGCAGGGCGTGCAGCTGGTGCTGCGCCGCGTGCTGGGCGACCTGGGATGGAGTGCCGGCATGAGCGCGGGACGCGTGCTCGAGGAGTGGGAGGAGATCGTCGGCGACCGGCTGGCTGCCCATTGTCGCCCGGTCTCCTTCGAGGACGGGGTCCTGGTGGTCAGCGCCTCCTCCTCCGCCTGGGCCTCCCAGCTGCGCATGCTCACCCCCCAGCTGATCACCACCATCGAGGAGCACGTGGGTTCGCACGTCGTCTCCGAGCTGCGAGTCACCGGGCCCGCGGCCGCGCAGCGCAGCTGGAAGAAGGGCCGCCGCACCGTCACCTGGAGGGGCCCGCGCGACACCTACGGGTGAGATCCCTGCACGGCCCTGTGGCGGGAGATCACCCCTCGGCGCGTACCGGACCCCACGGGACGGTGTCCGAGTCGTTCCACGGGGGGTTCTCGGGCCGCCTGGGGGCACTCCCGCGTCGTGTTGTCCACGTGATCGGGGCGTCGAATAGGTTCACGGGCCTGATTCCGATAGAATCGACCAGGTTCGACCGGCAACCCGGCGCACTGCTTCCTGTTCCCGGCCCCGAGGTCAGCGTCCTGTGGGCCCTCGCGCGTGTGCGCGAGGCGCGGCGGGCCGTTCGCGTGCCAGGCCAGGATACGTTCCGCGCCGCCACCAGGTCGAACCCCCTCGGCGCTCCACCGGAGCCGAGGGCCCCCGTACTGCGAGGAGCTGCACCACGTGAGCGACAGCGACCACCCCACACCCGATCAGGCAGTGACCCAGGCCCAGGCCGAGCCCCCCGCGCCCAGCGCCGCGGAGAGCGCCGCTCACGCACCTGAGCACTACGAGGCCTCGGACATCACCGTTCTCGAGGGCCTCGAGGCCGTCCGCAAGCGCCCCGGCATGTACATCGGCTCCACCGGTGAGCGCGGGCTGCACCACCTGGTGTGGGAGATCGTCGACAACTCCGTGGACGAGGCCCTGGCCGGCCACGGCGACTCGATCGAGGTCACGCTGCTGGAGGACGGCGGCGTCAGGGTGGTCGACCACGCCCGCGGCATCCCGGTGGACATGCACCCCACCGAGGGCAAGCCCGCCGTGGAGCTGGTGCTCACCGTGCTGCACGCCGGCGGCAAGTTCGGCGGCGGCGGGTACGCCGTCTCCGGTGGTCTGCACGGCGTGGGATCCTCGGTGGTCAACGCCCTGTCCCGTCGGATGGAGGTGGAGATCCGCCGTCAGGGCCACGTGTGGCGCCAGGCGTACCAGCGCGGCATCCCCGAGGCCCCGCTGGACAAGGGCGAGCAGACCGAGGAGACCGGCACCACCATCAGCTTCTGGCCGGATGCGGAGATCTTCGACGCCACCGTGTTCGACGTCGAGGTGCTGCGCAAGCGCTTCCAGCAGATGGCGTTCCTGAACAAGGGCCTGGCGATCACCCTCACCGATCTGCGTCCCGCCGTCGTGGAGGAGGGCGAGGAAGACCTCGTCGACGTCGAGCTGGAGGGCGAGGGCGAGGACAAGCCCGCCGGCCCCCCCACCTGGACCTACCGCTACGACCGCGGCCTGCAGGACTTCGTGGAGTTCATCAACAAGGCCAAGCGGGCCGAGGTGATCCACCCCGAGATCATCGCCTTCGAGGCCGAGGACACCGACGTGAAGATCTCCGTCGAGGTCGCCATGCAGTGGACGGGTGCCTACTCCGAGTCGGTGCACACCTACGCCAACACCATCAACACCCATGAGGGCGGCACCCACGAGGAGGGCTTCCGCACGGCGCTGACGGCGATCGTGAACCGGTACGCCCGCGCCCAGGGCATCCTCAAGGAGAAGGACGCCAACCTCACCGGTGAGGACATCCGCGAGGGCCTAACCGCCGTGGTGTCCGTGAAGCTCGGTGAGCCGCAGTTCGAAGGCCAGACCAAGACCAAGCTGGGCAACGCCATCGCCCGCACCTTCATGGTCAAGGTGATGAACGACCAGCTGGTGGCCTGGATGGAGTCCCACCCTCAGGAGGCCCGCTCCATCGTCACCAAGGCGCAGGCCGCCGCGATGGCCCGCGAGGCCGCCCGCAAGGCCCGCGACGCCACGCGCCGCAAGTCCCCGCTGGAGACGGGTGGCATGCCCGGCAAGCTGCGCGACTGCTCCTCCCGCAACCCCGCCGAGTCCGAGATCTTCATCGTGGAGGGCGACTCCGCCGGCGGCTCGGCCGTCTCCGGTCGCGATCCGCGCACCCAGGCCATCCTGCCCATCCGCGGCAAGATCCTGAACGTGGAGAAGGCCCGGCTGGACCGCGCCCTGGACAACCAGGAGGTGCGCTCGCTGATCACCGCCTTCGGCACCGGCATCGGCGAGGACTTCGACGCCACCAAGCTGCGGTACCACAAGATCATCCTGATGGCCGACGCCGACGTCGACGGCCAGCACATCTGCACCCTGCTGCTGACCCTGCTGTTCCGCTACATGCGGCCGCTGATCGAACTGGGCCACGTGTTCATCGCGATGCCGCCGCTGTACCGCCTGAAGTGGTCCAACTCTCCGCACGAGTACGTGTTCAGCGACGAGGAGCGCGATCAGCGCCTGGAGGCCGGCCGCGCGGCCGGCAAACGGATCCCCAAGGAGAACGGGATCCAGCGCTACAAGGGCCTGGGCGAGATGGACTGGAAGGAGCTCCAGACCACCACCATGGACCGAGACGTGCGCACCCTGAAGCAGGTCACCGTGGACGAGGCCGCCGATGCGGACACCATCTTCTCGGTGCTGATGGGCGACGACGTCGACGCGCGCCGCCGCTTCATCCAGGAGAACGCCAAGGACGTCCGCTTCCTCGACATCTGACGGCCCGGGCGCCGCGCACCGGATCCTCACCGGTCCCCGCGCGCGCCCCGCGGCCGGCCCCCACCCGCTGCCCCAGGATCCTCCGGGATCCGATGCGAAAGGTCTTCCCGCATGAGCGACACCCCGAACGACCCCACCACCCCCGAGGAGAACGGCGGCCTCCCCGCCGACCAGGGCGCCGGTGGGACCGGCCCCGAGCCGACGGGCACCCCGTCCGGCGCCGATGACGTCCTGCTGGAGGGAGCACCGGCCGGCCAGGTCGCCCCCGAGGGCACCACCCAGGTCTCCGCCTCCGAGGCCGTCGATCGCACCGTCACGCTGGTGGACCCGCTGGACGAGAGCGAGGTCGACAAGATCAGCCAGGTCGACCTCAACCAGGAGATGCAGCGCTCCTACCTCGACTACGCGATGAGCGTGATCGTCGGCCGCGCCCTGCCGGACGTGCGTGACGGACTCAAGCCCGTCCACCGCCGCATCATCTACGCGATGTACGACGGCGGCTACCGCCCCGACCGCTCCTTCTCCAAGTGCGCGAAGGTCGTCGGCGAGGTGATGGGCAACTACCACCCCCACGGCGACTCGGCGATCTACGACGCGATGGTGCGCCTGGTCCAGCCGTGGTCCATGCGGTACCCGCTGATCCTGGGGCAGGGCAACTTCGGCTCCGCCGGCGACGACGGCGCGGCCGCCCCGAGGTACACCGAGTGCAAGATGGCACCGCTGGCCCTGGAGCTGGTGCGGGACATCGAGCAGGACACCGTCGACACCGTCGGCAACTACGACAACACCATCCAGGAGCCGTCGATCCTGCCGGCCCGCTTCCCGAACCTGCTGGTCAACGGCTCCTCGGGGATCGCCGTGGGCATGGCCACCAACATCCCCCCGCACAACCTGCGCGAGGTCGCAGGGGCCGTGCAGTGGCTGCTGCAGAACCCCGAGGCCACCAAGCCCGAGCTGCTGGAGGCCTGCCTGCGGTTCATCAAGGGCCCCGACTTCCCCACCGGCGCCACCATCGTGGGCACCAAGGGCATCGAGGAGGCCTACCGCACCGGCCGCGGCTCCATCACTCAGCGCGCCGTGGTCAACACCGAGGAGGTGGGCGGGCGGATGGCCCTGGTGGTCACCGAGCTGCCCTACCAGGTCAACCCCGACACCCTGGCCCGCAAGATCGCCGAGCTGGTCAAGCTGGGCAAGGTGCAGGGCATCGCCGACATCACCGACGAGACCTCCGGCCGCACCGGCCAGCGCCTGGTGCTCACCCTCAAGCGGGACGCCGTGGCCAAGGTGGTGCTCAACAACCTCTACAAGCACACCCAGCTGCAGGAGAACTTCTCCGCCAACATGCTGGCCCTGGCCGGCGGGGTGCCGCGCACCCTGTCGATCGACTCGTTCGTGCGCGAGTGGACCCGCCACCAGATCGACGTGATCGTGCGGCGCACCCAGTACCGCCTGCGCAAGGCCGAGGAGCAGATCCACATCTACCGCGGCTACCTCAAGGCGCTGGACGCGCTGGACGAGGTGATCGCCCTGATCCGGCGTTCCCCGGATGCCGACCAGGCCCGCGAGGGACTGATGGAGCTGCTGGAGATCGACGAGATCCAGGCCAACGCCATCCTGGCGATGCAGCTGCGCCGCCTGGCCGCCCTGGAGCGCCAGAAGATCATCGACGAGCACGACCGCCTGCAGGCGATGATCGAGGAGTACAAGGCGATCCTGGCCGATCCTGCCCGGCAGCGCAGCATCGTCTCCGAGGAGCTCACCGAGATCGTGGAGAAGTACGGCGACGACCGCCGCACCCAGATCCTGCCCTTCGACTCGGACATGTCGATGGAGGACCTGATCCCGGAGGAGGACGTGGTCGTCACCATCACCAAGGGCGGTTACGTCAAGCGCACCCGCACCGACCAGTACCGGGCGCAGAAGCGCGGCGGCAAGGGCGTGCGCGGGGCGGCGCTGCGGGCCGACGACGTGGTGGAGCACTTCTTCACCACCACCACCCACCGCTGGCTGCTGTTCTTCACCAACCAGGGCCGCGTGTACCGCTCCAAGGGCTACGAGATCCCTGAGGCGCCGCGCGATGCGAAGGGCCAGCACGTGGCGAACCTGATGGCCTTCCAGCCGGAGGAGCGGATCGCCTCGGTGCTGTCCCTGGACACCTACGAGGACGCCGAGTTCCTGGTGCTGGCCACCCGCTCGGGCCTGGTGAAGAAGACCCCGCTGTCGGCCTTCGACTCCAACCGCACCGGCGGCATCATCGCCATCAACCTGCGCGAGGTGGATGGCCCCGACGGGCCCCGACAGGACCGCGTGATCGCGGCCCGTGCAGTCAACAGCGACGACCACCTGCTGATGGTCTCCCGCAACGGCCAGTCGGTGCGCTTCCCCGCCGCCGACGACGTGCTGCGCCCCATGGGCCGCGCCACATCCGGCGTGACCGGCATGAAGTTCCGCAACCAGGACGAGCTGCTGGCCATGGACGTGGTGCGACCGGGCACCTTCGTGGTCACCGTGACCGACGGCGGCTTCGCCAAGCGCACCAGCATCGAGGAGTACCGCCTGCAGGGCCGCGGCGGCCTGGGCATCCGGGTGGCGAAGCTGCCGGACGACCGCGGCCACCTGGTCGGCGCGGCCGTTGTGCAGGAGACCGACGAGCTGCTGGTGGTGATGGAGCGCGGCAAGGTGGTGCGCTCGCGCGTGGACGGCGTTCCCGCCAAGGGCCGCACCACCATGGGCGTGGTGTTCGCCAAGCCCGACAAGGGCGACCACATCATCCTGGTGACCACCACCTCCGAGGCCGAGGTGGACGAGGAGATCGAGGCCGCTGAGGGCGCTGGGTCGGAGGCCGCCGCTGGTGAGGCCGCGATCGCCGAGGCGATGGAGGGGACCGAGACCGCCGCGGAGGCCGCCCGGGAGGACCTTCCGGCCGATCCCGACGGCGAGGCCGGTTCGGCAGATCCTGTGGAGGCTTCGCCCGCGGACGCGTCGCAGGGGACGGTCGACGGCGGCGATGATCTAGGCTCGGAGCCGTCCGACCCGTCGTCCGACGATGACACCCAGACCGAGGAGTGACCCGTGACCACGAGCAACGCACAGCGCGATTCGGCGTCGTCCGGCGACTCCTCGAAGGGCGCCAGCCGCAGCCCCGTGAAGTCGGCCTCGGCCGGCAGCGCCAATGAGCGCGAGCGGCGCGCGCCGCGGCGCGTGCGCCTCACCCTGGCACGGCTGGACCCGTTCTCGGTGATGAAGCTGTCGTTCCTGATCGCGATCGCGATCGGCATCTCCACCGTCGTAGCCGTGGCACTGCTGTGGAACCTGGTGGACGCCATCGGCCTGTGGAATCAGATCGACCAGCTGGGACGTGACCTCAACGGTGGCAATCCGTTGCCCTTCATGGACTTCTTCAGCTTCTCGAAGATGGTCAGTTACGGCACCGTGGTGGCCGTGGTGAACGTCGTGCTGATCACGGCGCTGGGCACCCTGCTGGCGTTCCTGTACAACCTGGTGGCGGCGCTGTTGGGCGGGCTGAAGTTCACCTTCACCGACGAGTGAGACCGGGGTCTGCGGCCCTCAGCGCAGCTCGGTGACGTCCGCGACCTGCGCGGTCAGCGCTTCGAGGGCGGCCTCGGCGTTCACCGTGACGGCCACGCCGTGAGCTCCGGCGCCCAGGGAGATCTCGCGATCCGGGTCCCCGACCAGGGAGGCATCGGCGATGACAGGCCAGGCGGTGGTGGAGCCGAAGGGCGTGATGGTGCCGCGCTCGTAGCCGGTGGCCTGCATGGCCACGTCCTTGTCCGGCATCGAGAGGCGGTTCACGCCCAGCAGGGAGCGCAGCTTCGGCCAGGAGATCTCCCGGTCACCGGGCACCAGCACGAAGAGGAAGTCGCCCTCGGCGCGGCGCACCACCAGGGTCTTGATCAGGTCGCGGGGCTGGACGCCGCGGGCAGCAGCGGCCTCGGCCAGGGAGGAGACCCGGTCGTGGCGAGTGACGGTGTGGTCCAGTCCCAGGGACTCCAGGGCAGTGATGGCACGATGCTCGCTCATGGCCTCACCGTAGGAGCGGATCTGGTCACGAGTGGCCGGCGATCGAACCGAGACCGGGGGACGGGGCCCGCTGTGACCTCCCGTACAACCATCCGGGCCGGTTGGACGCAGAGGCGGGAGGGGCTGTACCGTAGTGCGTCGGTGGCACGCCGCCGCACGGTTCTCCGGGCCCGCCTTGAAGCACCGTGCAGGGATCGCCATCATGGGCCTATAGCTCAGTCGGTTAGAGCGCTGTCCTGATAAGACAGAGGTCACTGGTTCAAGTCCAGTTAGGCCCACTTCGAGGATCGGAGGACTCGTGAAGAAGTTCGCGCAGATCGCAGCAGTCCTGATCAGCAGCACCGTCGCCGGCGTTCTCGTCTGGCGCAAGGTGGAATCGGATCGGCTCCGCAACGACCTGTGGAACGAGGCCGAGGCCATCTCCGCCGAGCAGGACCAGGCACAGGCCGCCCCCAAGGCCCAGCCCGTTCCCGCAGAGCGGGTGTAGGCCTACAATCGATCCTGCGCCATCGGCGCACCCGGGGACTTAGCTCAGTTGGTAGAGCGGTAGCTTTGCAAGCTTCAGGTCAGGGGTTCGACCCCCCTAGTCTCCACAAAGCAGCACGTCAGAGGCCCTCTCCCGTCAGGGAGGGGGCCTCTGACGTGTGATCAGCCATTCGCCGGGGTGCGAGCCCTGCCCACAGCTGCGATGACGGGCCGCCGCCCCGTTCTCAGGACGAGCGCGCCACCCGGTGGGTGAGCACGATGGTCACCAGGACCAGCAGCAGCGGCAGGGCCACGCCGAGAGCGAGGAAAGCGCTGAGGGAGCCGATCCTGTCCACCAGCCAGCCGAAGTTCGTGCCGAAGAATCCCGCGGCCAGGTTCAGGGGCAGGAAGATCGTGGCCACGAAGGTGAGGCGCTCGCTGATGATCGTCCCCTGCTGCTGGAGCACGTCGCCCAGGCGGGCGTACTGCTGGGTGGCCCGAGAGCGCACGGCGTCCACGGCGTTCGCGCTGCGACGGAGCTGACGACGGTGGCCCGGTGAGAGGCACTGCGCCAGGTCCCCGTCCGGTGCCATCAGGCGGTGCTGGGTATCGGAGATCTCCTGGATGGAGAACAGGTGGTTGCGCAGCTCGGCGATGGCCTTGCGCTCCGGCGCGGAGGTGAAGCCGGCTGCTCGCACCTCGAGCCGCCGGCTCCGCTCGACCATGTCGTCCAGGACGTCCTGGGTGTGGAGAGCCAACTGGTGCACCAGGTCGATCACGATCGCCCACAGGTCGGGGCTCGGTGAGGTGCTCGGCGCGTGGAGGCGGTCCCTGATGCGGTCGAGGTCATCACCGTCGGCCACGATCAGCAGCCCGTCGCGCGCCACCAGCAGATGGATCGGTGACGGATCGCTGTCGGCTCTGAAGGTGAACAGGAGCAGATGCGCGGAGGCTTCCCCGATGCTGAGGGCGGGCCGGCGCGGGGTGCGCCCGTGCCGGGTGTGGGCGCGGATCGAGTCCGCGAGATCCAGCTGCGCGGCCGCCCAGGCCGTCAGCCGTGTGTCGAACCCGCGGGACAGCGCGATGAACTCGCCGTCCTGCCTGGTCCTGGTGTCGTCGTCCTCAAGGATCTGCATGGGTGCACGCTAGACCTGCTGCGAGGCCGGCCCGGGCGCGAGGACGGTGATGCCAAGGTCCTGCGCGGCTTTTGCCATGCGGTCGCCGTCGGTGGCCAGGCCATCGACGTCGTCCCCCAGTTCGAGAGCGGTGGAGAGATGGGGCGCGTCGAGGGACCGCAGCACCACTGGATCCAGCAGCCCGGTGCCCGCCCGTGCCTCTGCCGCGACGACGGAGGCTCTCTGCTTGAGCGCACGGATCGCGATCTCGGCCATGAGCTACATCGTAGAACGTGGGGTGGTCCCTGGCGAGGGTCCGAGCAGCTCCCGGACGTGCTCCACGGTGAACGCGGCCGCGACCGCTTTCTGCAGCCCGCGGCAGGTGAGCTGGCGAGGCTCGGTGCGCGAGGCGCTGAGCTCCACCTCGAGCAGCTGCTGGGCAGCGAGCTCCTGCCGATCTTCTGCGCCCGCATCCCGGACCTTGGTTCCCGCCCCTGAGCGCAGGCGACGTACTCGCACCCGCCACCGGCCGTCCTCGAACGCAGCGGAGTCGATGCGGTGGTCGAAGCGGCCGGCCGGGCCCCAGTGCTCGAGGGCGGCACTGACTGCCACTTGCTCCACCGGTGCCAGGTCCGTGTACCCCCGCAGGTGCTCGGCCCCGATGAGTCCCTGCATGTGGTCCTCGATCACAGCGAAAGTGCTGCCGGCCTCGAGGTTGCCGTAGTACACGCCGTCGGGCACCACCAGGACGTTCGCCGCGAACCTGTCGCCACCCACGTGCGAGCACTCCCAGACCGACTCCGGCCACCGCGCGGCCAGGGCCGCCGCGACGGGCCGCCCGCGCACCGCACAGCACACGTCGTGCTGACCATGAGCGCACACCAGCAGCACCGGATCCCCGCTGAGCCGGCCCGCGTTCGCCGGATCAGCCACCTCCGTCAGGGCTTCCGGGATAACCCGCAGGTCCTCATCGTGTCGCCAGCGGCCCCAGATCTGCCGCAGGTCCCCGGGCCCGGCCAGGTGCATCACGCCCCAGCGGCCCGAGGCGGCCCGGGAGCGCCGCCCGTGCCGACGGATCAACAGGATACGGGCCCGCAGCGCCTGCGCTGCCGTGAACACCTGTGCGTACACCTCAGCATCGAGATCCAGGCCGTCGAAGCCGTTGGGTGGCCAGCCCCCGCGATGCTCGACCAGCACCCAGTACGTGCCGCGGGGCGCGGTGCCGGCGATCCCGTCACCGCGCTCCCGGGCGGCATCGGCGCAGCGGAATGCGTGCTGTGGTGGCAGAGGGGTCACGTCTCAGTGCTGGAAGGTGTACCGACCCCGGGGCGCACTTCCGCGGGGACAGCATCGGCCGGCACCAGCACGCCGGAACGCAGCAGGCGCTCCACCAGCTCACGACCGGCCTGCTCCGCGGTGATCGAGTCACCGGCCAGCGCCGGCTTCACGTGCGCGAGCTCCCCCTCGGTGAAGTCCAGCCAGCCCACCCGCGTCCACAACCGAGATCCTTCCAGTCGCGCATCCAGGTGGCCGCGCAGCACGAACCGGGGCGATCCTGCATCGTCTGCATCGTCTGCATCGTCTGCATCGTCTGTGTGGGCTTGCAGGCCCCGCAGGGCGGCGAGCTGTGCGAGCGGTCCCAGCGGTGCCGGGCGTGCCTGCCCCCGACGGGTGCGGGCCAGGCCGGCGGAGGGATCAGCATCGTCGAGCACGGCCGCGATCTTCTCCCGCACCAGGTCCAGCACCTCCCTGTCGGGCCCGTCGGACCCCAGCGGGAGGCTCTGCCGCATCTGCGGATCCTCCCGCAGAAGCGCCAGTACGGACTGGGTGACCTCCTCGGCCACGGCGTACCGGGTCCAGTTGTGGATGCCGAGGGTCACGTGGATGGAGACCTCGCCCTGCGCTGTGGCCGAATGCAGCCAGCCCCGCGGCAGGTAGAGGGCGTCCCCGGGTTCGAGCACCGCGTCGATGTACGGCTCATTGGCGGCGGCCTCGGCGACAGCGTCCCGGCGGTCGGTCCAGGGCTGGTCCCGCAGGGGTGCCTCCAGCACGGGAGGGCGCAGCACCCATCGCTTGGTGCCCTCGATCTGCAGCACGAACACGTCGTGCACGTCGTAGTGGTCGTCGAAGCCCTGATTCTGCGGGGGCGTGATGTAGGCGTTGGCCTGCACAGGATTGCCCAGCTCGTCGGCGAGATCGGCAGTGAAGGCAGCCAGTGGCTCCCAGGTGCGCTGCAGGGCCTGCAGCACCAGGGTGGCGCCATCACGGAAGTGCCGCCACAGAGCGGTGTCATCCAGCTGGTCGCCGATCGTGGCACCCACACCGGCGCCAGACGTGAAGGAGGACACCGGCAGCGTCGCCCCGTCCTTCGCGACACGCAGGAACGGCGAGCGCAGACCGCGGCGGGAGATCAGCTCGTCGACCGCGGCGGAGGAGAACAGGTCGGAGAAATCGCTCGCTCCCCGCGTCAGCAGAGCCTTGCGCCCCCACACCTCGGCGGCGAACTCCTCGCGGCCGACGTCGATCAGGCGCGAGGCCAGCACCCCGGCCCCGTCACGGGAACCGGGGTGCTGGTCATCGGTCGAAGGACAGGTGGTCACCGATCAGCTCCACCGTCGGCGCCGCCGTCCTGCTGGCCGGGGACGCCGGAGGCACCGCCGTCGGCCGGACCCTCCGCGCCGCCGTCAGCGCCACCGTCCTGCACGCCGGGAACGCCCGAGGCGCCACCGTCCGCAGGGCCCTCCGCGCCGCCGTCGGCGCCGCCGTCCTGCACGCCGGGAACGCCTGCAGCGCCGCCGTCCGCGGGGCCTTCGTTCTCGTTCGGGAAACCAGTGGTGTCGGTCATGCGTCCTCCTCGGTCGGTGACATGGGGCGGGCAGTGACCCGCTCCACAGGAGGCTATATGCCCCAGCTGACGGACGAAACCGCGCGGACCGATCGTTTCGACGCCGCTGCCCCGTTTCCGGCTGTCACTGGCTCGTTTCCTCCGTACGCTGAGGTCATGACCACCTCGCCTGACGCGCACCGTCTCTCCGACGCCCTCGACGGCCGCCGCATCGTGCTGGCGGTGGACCGCCGCACGGAGGAACTGGCGGCCGCTCTCGAACGGCATGGCGCCGAGGTGTCGGTCGCCGCGCCCCTGACCAACATCCCGCACGTGGACGACGAGGCGCTGCTGGCCCGCACCCGGGAGCTGATCGCCGATCCACCCGAGCTGCTGGTGATCACCACGGGCATCGGGATGCGCGGCTGGTTCGAGGCGGCCACTGCCTCCGGGATCGCCGAGCAGCTGCGCGAAGCACTGTCCGGTGCCACGATCCTGGCGCGCGGCCCCAAGGGGCGCGGCGCGATCCAGCAGGCGGGCCTGACCGCCCACTGGGTGGCCGAGTCGGAGACCGCCGCAGAGGTGGCCGAGCACCTGCGCACCATGGATGTCGCCGGGCGGCGGGTGGCGGTGCAGCATCACGGTTCGGGGGCCGACGGGCTCGACGAGCTGCTGGCCCAGAAGGGTGCCGACGTGGTGAGCCTGACCGTGTACCGGTGGGGCCCTCCCCGCGACCCCGAGGCCGTGCGTCGCTCCGTGCACGATGCTGCCGAGGGCCGGATCGACGCCGTGGTCTCCACGGCCGCCCCGGGTGCACACCGCTGGTTGGAGGTCGCCCGACGGGAAGGGGTGCTGGACGGCATACGGGAGCGGGCGCAGTCCGGAGACCTGGTGCTGGCGGTGGTCGGTCCGGTGAACGCCGGCCCGTACGAGGAGCTGGACATCCCGGTGCTGCAGCCCGAGCGGATGCGGCTGGGGTCGATGGTCAAGGTGATCGTGCAGCACTACGGGCAGCAGCCCCGCGGCTGACCCTCCGAGGTCGTGGGTCGTGCGTCGAGGGTCCGTGGGTCGTGAGTCGAGGGGCCGTGCGCCGGCCTGGCCATGTCACGGCGTGACCGTCCGCCGGCGCCCGAAACGAGGTCCGCGAGGCAAAGATCGGATATCC
>NZ_JALXKT010000022.1:0-43711 GCF_025144775.1 Brachybacterium sp. p3-SID957
CTGCTGCGACGGGCTCAAGGGCCTGCCGGAGGCGATCGAGGCGACGTGGCCGGACTCGATGGTCCAGACCTGCGTGGTCCACCTGATCCGGGCAGCGATGCGGTTCGTGGCCTACCAGGACCGCAAGAAGGTCGCCGCCGCACTGAAGCCGATCTACACCGCGCCGAGCGAGGACGCGGCCTGGGCGGCGCTGGTCGAGTTCGAGACCTCCGAGCTGGGGCAGAAGTACCCCTCGACCGTCATGACCTGGAAGAACTCGTGGGATCGGTTCGTGCCGTTCCTCCAGTTCCCGCCCATGCTGCGAAAGGTCATCTACACGACCAACGCGATCGAGTCGTTGAACTACCAGCTGCGGAAGGTCACGAAGAACCGCGGACACTTCCCCTCGACGGACGCGGCCGTGAAGCTGCTCTGGCTCGCGATCTGCAACATCGAGGACAAACGCGCCGCCGATCGAGCCCGAGACCGCGGCAAGCCCGCGAACCAGCGGAAGGCCCAGGGCCGGCTCGTCGAGGGCCAGATCGTCACGAACTGGAAGCAAGCCCTCGCCCAACTCGCCGCCGCCTATCCCGACCGGATCACCCCCTACCTGTGAACACCCCGCTTACACAGACAAATTGACAGGCCCCGTGTCGCCCTTGAGCGGGCGACGGTACGCGGACCTGCTCAGCCCGGCCAGACGGCACGCCATCCGCTCGCTCACCTGCAGTGTCCTGATCAGGTGCGAGACGGCGGCGCGGCGCCTGCCCGGGCTTAGAAGTTTCCCTCGGCCAGCTACTTGAGCGCAGCCTTCTCCAGCTCCGCTTCGGCCAGCAACCGCTTGAGCGTGGCGTTCTGCTTCTCCAGCTCCCTGAGGCGCTTCGCGTCGTCGGCCTTCAGTCCGCCGTACTGGTTACGCCACCGGTAATACGTCTGCTCGGATATCCCAAGCTCCCGACACACCGCGGCGATGTCGCTGCCGTCGGCGAGCATCCTGTCGGCCTGCCCGAGCTTGCGGACGACCTGCTCCGGGGTGTGACGCTTCCTGCTGTTCGACATGATCTGACCAGTCTCCCTGCCCGCAACCACGGGCGACAGGACGACTCCCAGAACCACCGGACCTAAAAAACGGGGTCAGCCCAACCGTGGGTGACCCCCTGCATGAGGACACCCAGATCGGGCCCGTGCAGAACCGGGCCCAGCTCAATCGGATCCGCACAATGGTGGACCAGGCTACCGACACCGCACAGGTGGTCACCGGAGGAGAGCAGCTGGACCGGCCCGGATTCTTCTACCCTCCGACGATCCTCGCGGGAGTGGACAACACCGACGCGATCGCGCAGCGAGAAGTCTTCGGCCCGGTGGTCTCCGTCATCCCCTTCGACACCGAAGACGAAGCCGTCACGCTGGCCAATGCCACTCGCTTCGGCCTCGCGGGCGCTGTCTGGACCGGGCGGTCTGACCGTGCACATCGACTGGCCAGCCAGCTGCGAGCAGGCACGATCTGGGTCAACAGCTACAAGACGATCGACGTGATGGCGCCCTTCGGCGGGTTCGGAGCCTCCGGCCACGGACGCTCCAGCGGACACGACGGGCTCATGGAGTATTCCCAGCCCAAGGCGATCTGGGTCGAGACCGACCCGCAGGCGCCGCTGGCCTTCGGATACTGAGGGAGCTCAGCTGACCCCGCCACCCCCACCCCACCCCGCTACCCTGTCCAGGTGGCATCCGCACCCGACACCCTCGACCTGCCCGGCGTGACCCCCGCCGAGGGTCCCGACGACGCCGTCGCACCGGACCCCGAGCACCCGCACCCCGGCCAGTGGCGCCTCACCCACGTCCAGGTCTCCAACTGGGGCACCTTCCACGGCACCCACGACCTGGCGATCTCCCCCAAGGGCTTCTTCCTCACCGGTGGCCCCGGCACCGGCAAGTCCACGCTCCTGGACGCCATCAGCGCCCTGCTCACGCCGCCGCGCACCCTGCAGTTCAACGCCGCCGCCTCCGATGCGGGCCCGGCCCGCTCCAAGTACCGCCGCACGGTGTCCAGCTACGTGCGCGGCGCATGGGCCATGCACTACGACCAGGCCACCGGCGAGTTCAGCCAGGAGGTGCTGCGCGAGAAGACCACCCTGTCCGTGATCACGCTGCGCTACTCCGACGGCCAGGGCGGCACCGTGCAGCTGTCCCGCCTGCTGCTGCTGCACGCCGGGCACACCTCCGACTCGGACGTCAAGAGCCTGTACGTCATCGCCCGCACGCCCCTGGACGTGAGCGACCTGCGCCAGTTCGTCTCCACCCAGATCGAGGGCAAGGCCCTGGAGGCCGCCCACCCCGGCACCGAGACCTTCCGCCAGTTCCGCGAGTACCGCGCCGCGTTCTGCCAGCTGCTGGGCATCCCCGACGAGAAGGCCCTGGGGCTGCTGCACAAGATCCAGTCCGCCAAGGAGCTCGGTGACGTCAACGCCCTGCTGCGCGACTACATGCTGGATGCCCCCCGCACCTTCGAGCTGGCCGATCAGGCACTGGCGAACTTCCACAACCTCTCCGAGGTGTACGAGGCGCTGGTGACCGCCCGTGAGCAGCGCGACCTGCTGCGGGGGCTGCGGGAGAACCACGAGGCATGGACCGCCATGCGCACCCGCGGCGGCGAACTGGTGGACCGCCGCTCCGACATCGACGTGTACGCCGCCCAGCACCTGGTGCGCCTGCTGGGGGACGAGGAGCAGCGCCTCCAGCTCGAGCGCGACCGGCTCGGCGCCCAGCAGCGCCGCCTCACCCAGGACGTCGCCGAGGCCCGCGCCGACCTCGCCCAGCTCAAGGAGCAGCGCAAGCGGGCCGGAGGCGGCGAGATCGACGACTGGAAGCAGCAGATCGCCGGCCTGGAGGTGGAGCGGGAACGGCGCCGCGAGCGCGGCACCGAGTTCGCCGCCCAGCTGGCCACCGTGGAGCTGGGCACCCCCGTCAGCGAGGACGTGTTCCTCTCCCTCCAGCGGGACGTCACCGCCCGCCGCGAGCAGCTCGAGGCCGAGGAGAAGGACTCCGATACCGTCCGCTGGGACGCCGAGGCCGCGGTGCGCGACCTCGCGACGACCCTCGAGAACACCCGCCAGGAGCTGAAGTCCCTCACCGCTCGCGCCTCCAACCTGCACTCCGAGGACGTAGCGCTGCGCGACCACATCGCCGCCGAGGTGGGAATCGCCCCCACCGAGCTGCCCTTCGCCGCCGAACTGCTGCAGGTGCGCGCCGGCGAGGAGGAGTGGACCGCCGCCGCCGAGCAGGCCCTGAGGGGCCTTGCCCGCTCCATCCTGGTGCCCGAACGCGCATACCGGGACGTGGCCGCGGTCATCGACCGCACCAAGCTGCGCCGCCGCATCTCCTACAACCGCGTCAACACCGACCTGCGCCGGCCCGCCAAGAACATCGACGAGCGCTCCCTGGCCGCCAAGCTCGACGTCAAGGACGGCGAGTTCCACGTGTGGCTCAGCCACGAGATCGCCTCGCGCATGGACTACACCTGCGCGGAGACCCTCGAGGAGTTCACCCGCCTCTCCCGCGCGGTGCTGCGCTCCGGGCAGATCAAGCACTCCGCCACCCGCCACGAGAAGAACGCCGACCGGCAGATCAACGACCGCTCCCAGTGGGTGCTGGGCTTCGACAACCGTGCCAAGCGCGCCGTGTTCGAGGCCGAGCGCACCCGCGTCGAGCAGGCCCTGTTCGAGGCCCAGGCCCGCCGCGCCGATGTGGAGACCGCGCGCCGTCGCCGCCGCGAGCACCTCTACGCACTCCAGTCCATCAGCACTGTCACCTGGGACGACATCGATGCCGCCTCGGTGGCCCGGCGCATCGCCAACCTGCGCGACATGGTGCGCGCCGCCGAGGACGGCTCTGCGGCGCTGACCGAGCTGGCGCGGCAGATCGACGACGTGGAGCAGGCCATCGCCGATGCCGACGAGGAGCTGCTCGACGTGGTGCGCACCGCGGGCAAGCTCGGGGAGCAGGCCGAGCGTGCCGCCGAGCGCCTCACCCAGGCCCGCTCCCGCCTCGCTGAGCGCACCCTCACCCCCGAGGTGGAGGCGGAGCTCGCCGAGCGCTTCACCGCGATCGCCCCCACCCTGGTGCTGGCCACCATCGACCAGGTCACCAAGGACGCCTCGGCCACCCTGGACGCGGAGCTGATGGACCTCACCCGCCGCACCTCCCGCGCCGAGGAGGACATGCGCACGGCCATGCGGGAGTTCGCCCGCCGCTGGCCCGCCCAGGCCGGGGACACCGACACCAGCCTCGAGGCGGCCGACGACTTCCTGGCCATCCTGCAGCGCATCGAGGAGGAGAAGCTGCCCGAGGTGGAGGACCGCTTCTTCGAGTTCTTCACCGGTAACACCCTCGGCGACGTCCAGGCACTGGCCACCGCCATCGCCCGCGAACCCGCCGAGATCCGCAAGCGGCTGCAGCGCATCAACGCGCTGCTGGCCCAGGTGGAGTTCCACGCGGGGCGCTACCTGCAGCTGTCCATGCGGCCCGTGCACCTGGCGGCGCTGGACGAGTTCAAGCGCGCTCTCGAGGACGCGGTCGTGGACACCACCCAGAACGACATCAGCCGCGACCGGGAGCTGGCCGAGCAGCGCTTCCTGTCCCTGCGCCACCTGATGGACCTGATCTCCGCGGCCCGCACCAAGGACGACCAGGTCTCCCGCGCGATCCTCGACGTTCGCCGCCACGTCCACTTCCACGCCGAGGAGGTCGACGCCGCCGGCACCGTGGTCCACGCCCACGAGTCCGGCGGCCCGCTCTCAGGCGGCCAGAACGAGCGCCTGGCCACCTTCTGCCTCGCGGCAGCGCTGCGCTACCAGTTGGCCGGTACCGGGCAGGACGTGCCCCGCTACGCCCCGATCATCATCGACGAGGCCTTCTCCAAGGGCGCCGGGAAGTTCATCACCGCCGCGATGGAGTCCTTCCGTCACTTCGGATTCCAGGTGGTGCTCGCCAATCCCGGCAAGAACCCGCAGGCCCTGGCCCCGTTCATCGGGGGTGTCGGCGTGGTCTCGATCCGGCAGGACCGCTACTCCTCCGTCGCCCCGATCGAGTTCGTGCCGGTCCCCGCGTGAGCGGTCCGCGGTCGCCGATGGGGAGTTCTCCCCATCGGCAGATCGCGGCCGCGGGCCTACCCTGGACGCCAACCGTTTCGCGCGCGCCCGACGGGCCGGACGGGGAAGCATCGACGGACCGGGACACACGTGGGGAGGGGCACACGGATGTCAGCTCTGCCGGCGAAGACGCCCGATGCCATCGCCTCCCAGGACGAGACCCATCTCCACATCCACGAGCTGCTCACCGCGGCCACCCACGCCCTGCTGCACGAGCAGCCCGGCCTCGGCACGTTCGAGGACCATCGCCCCCAGCGCGACCGCCCCTCGGGGGAGGCATGGAACGGCCTGGAGACGATGTGCCACGTCAGCGCCCTGCTGGTCGCAGGTCGCTCCCCGGACCTGAGCGAGCGCGGATCGCAGCGCCTCCTGGACGCCGTGGACTCCGCCGTGGCACCTCTGCGCCTGACGCGTCAGGACGACCGCGAGGACAGCGGCGTGCGCACCGTCGTGTGGCGGGACCCTGACGGGGTGCGCCTGGAGGTGGTGATCGGGGTGCGAGTGGCCGTGCGGGCGATCAGCATGCCCTTCCTGCCGGGCTCCCTGCGGCCGCTGCGGACCACCAGCCCCGCCTCGCCGATCAGCCCGCTGACCCCGCCGCCGCAGCCGCTGCGCTGATCCGCTCCAGGGCGCCCAGCGGGATCGGCAGCCAGTCCGGGCGGTTGCGCGCCTCGTACAGCGCCTCGTACACCGCCTTGTCGGCCTCGAACGCCGCCAGCAGCACCCGCAGCGACGCGTCATCCGCGCGGATCCCCGCCCCCTGCGTGTACCCGGCCAGGAACGCCTCCCGGGCCCTGCTCGACCAGTCGGTGACGTCCCTGTCGTGCTCGAGCGCCACGGCACCGGCCGCGTAGTCCACGCTGCGCAGCATCCCTGCCACGTCCCGCAGCGGGGAGTCCGGGCGGGAGCGCTGGGCCAACGGCCGCAGCGGCTCGCCCTCGAAGTCCAACAGCACCCAGCCCCGTCCCGGCGCGGCCAGCACCTGGCCCAGGTGCAGATCGCCGTGGATGCGCTGCATCGCAGGCCAGGAAGCATCCAGCGCCGCTCGCTGGAGGGACTCGAGAGCAGCACGGTGCTCATCGACCTCCGCCACCTGCAAAGCCACCTCGTCCAGCCGCTCCCGCATCTGCTGCACCATCGCGGCGGCGACGTCCCGATCGGTGCGGACGGTGCCGAGCGCGGCGGCCAGGTCCCGGTGCACCTCCGCGAGAGCGGTGCCCAGCCTGCGGGCCGCAGCGGAGAAGTCCTCCCCGGCCACGGCCTGCCG
The DNA here is from genome assembly GCF_025144775.1 of Brachybacterium sp. p3-SID957. Taxonomy (NCBI): domain Bacteria; kingdom Bacillati; phylum Actinomycetota; class Actinomycetes; order Micrococcales; family Dermabacteraceae; genus Brachybacterium; species Brachybacterium sp. p3-SID957. The sequence continues at coordinate 6,394 of NZ_JALXKT010000022.1, forward strand.
CAGGGCCGTGCGCCAGGCGTCCTCCACGCCCGGCAGGAACTCCTGTGCGAACAGTGCGTGCGCCCGCAGCTCGCCCAGGGCCAGGTGCGTCTCGCCGACCACCGGCGGCACCCGCGTGGAGCCGGCATCGGTGAGCGCCCCCTGCAGCACCACATCAGGGTTCTCGCCGTCCTGCAGCACCCGGAACAGCTTCACGATCACCGGTCGCGCCCCCTCGGCCTCGAAGATCATCGAGGTGTTGGACTGCTCCCCGGACAGCAGGCGGGAGGAGGCACCCGGTCCGACGGGCAAGCCGCGCGCTCCGTCGTCCTGCGCGGGCGCAGCCGCCCCATCGGCCTGCGACGGGCCACCGGCCACGGTGCGCGAGCTCAGCCGCAGATCCGGTCCCGCTGCGCCAGCGCCGGCCGCCAGCATGCGCAGCATGGCGGCGCGACCGTCGGGATCACGGGTGGCGTCATCCGCTCGCAGCGGCCCGCCCGGCACCGCCAGCACACCGATCTGCGCCCCTTCCTCGCCGGTGGCCCCCTGACCGGGACGACGCAGCACGACGGGCACCTGGTACAGGGCCTCGCTGCCGGTCTCGGTCCCGGCGCCGATCACGGTGGCCACCACCACATGGTCACCGGCCACGTGCAGGGGTGCCCACCCCAGCAGGCGGACCGTCGGCACCCCGGTCCCCTTGTGGGCGTACCAGCGCTGGGAGTGCATCCAGGCGGCCAGGTGCTCGGCGAGGGAGGGCAGCAGCTCGCCGAGAGGGGGCAGGTCGGTGAGATCGAGGGAGTGCTCAGGTGCGGGGGAGCGGTGCTCGTCCATGTGACCACTGTATGGCGTGCGCTGCAGCAGGAGGGCCCGAGGAGCTGCTTGCTACGCTGGCCGGGTGCTCGAGCCCAGGCCGTCCGGTGGCCGTCGCGCCCTGTCCCTGCGGGCCGCGACGCTGCTGATGAGCGCCGTGCTGCTGGTCGGCCCCGCGGCTCCGGCCTCGGCCATCGGCGAGAGCGGGCCCTTCGAGCTGCCGCTGGAGACCAGCACCGTCAGCATCGCGCCCGGCGCCGCCACGGCCATGCCCCTGATCGCGCTGCTGGAGGATCAGCAGCAGGACGAGCTGGATCTCGGGACGGCCCGGCTCGGCATCCCCACCGACCTCCCCGCCGCCCAGACGTCCCGGATGTCCCTGGGGGAGGACGCGCGCACGTTGACCGTGGCCGGCGAGGGCACATGGGGGCTCGTGGGCGGTGACCTGGTGTTCACGCCGGACCCCGGTGTGACGGGCGCCGAGCAGCCCGTGACGCTGACCATCGAGAGCATCCACGGGCACCGCTCCGAGCCCGCGCAGCTCACGCCGGCCCTGCTGGAGTCCGTCGACGACGAGGGGCGCGGCTCGGCGGGGCAGCCGGTCGAGGTTCCTCTGGGCCACGAGGTCCCCGAGGGCGGTGCCACGCGGCTCCAGCTCGACGGCCTTCCGCCCGGATCAGCCACCACGAGGGACGGCAGCCGTCTGATGATCCCGGAGCAGGGGCGATGGCTGACCTCCGAGTCCGGGGAGACCCTCACCTACGAGCCCCTGGGGGTGCGCCTGGGGCGGCAGCCCGATCCGGTGCGCTACCTGGTGGTCGACGAGGAGGGCGGGCCGGTGGCCACCGGTCGCGTCGAGATCACGGTGCCCGTGATCTCCGATCTCTACCATTCGGCGCCCTTCGGCCAGGACATCGTCTACTCGGTGGGCGAGGCCCAGCAGTTCGTGGATCCCGCCACCCTGGTCCTGGACCCGCCCCCCGGTGATGACGCCGAGGCTGTCTCGGAGACCGAGGTGGTGGTGCCCGGGCAGGGCACCTGGACCCTGGACCGCGATGCTGCCACCGTGCGCTTCTCCCCGGAGAGCGAGCTGGTGGACCAGGCGGCACCGATGGGCATCCGGGGCGGCGATGGCGAGGGCGCGCAGGCCGCGCCCGCCCTGCTCAGCACCGCCTATCCGATCCTGGTGGACCGCACGCAGTCGGCCCCGCCGGGTGAGCCGCTGGTCTTCGACCTCACGGTGGGGGTCAGGGACGTGCGCGCCGATTCGATCCGCTTCGATCCCGAGCCGCTCTCGGCCGAGGCGATCGTCTCCAACGACGGGCTGACGCTGCGCCAGCCGGGGGAGGGCACCTGGAGGATCGAGGAGGACGCGCGCACGATCACCATGACGCCGGATGCCGCATTCCGGGGGGAGTCCACCCCGGTCGGCATCGTCGGGCAGGGCGTGTACGCCGACAACCCGGTGGAGGCGGCCCTGACCGCGGTGGTCGCACCGGTGATCGCCACGGCGCGCGATGACGAGGAGCGCACCGCGCCCGGCGTGCCGATCACGGTGGACGTGCTGGCCAACGACACCGCAGGCAGCGGCTCCCAGCCCCTGCGGCCGGAGTCCGTGCAGATCCGCTCCATGTCCGCCACGAACCTGGGGGAGCTGTGGGACGCCACCGGGGAGCGTCTGGTGATCCCCTCGGAAGGGGAGTTCACCGTGGCGCCGAACGGCTCCATCACCTTCACCCCGCAGGACGGATTCGTGGGGCGCACCTCCCCGATCATCTACATCGTGTGGGACAGCACCGGGATCCCCACCCAGGCATCCCTGACCATCGACGTGGATCCGGCCGTTGCCGCGAGCGGGCAGCCCCGCACCGACCCCAGCGGCATCAACAGCCTGCTGGCGGGGCTGCTGCCCGGTTCCCGCGACACGTCCATCGTGTTCGGGACGGTCGTCCTGCTGCTGCTGTTCGCCGGGGCGGTGGCGATGTGGATCGGGGTCCGCATGGAGCAGGACCGCCGCCTCTGGGAGGACTGATCGGGACGCAGGCTGCAGCCGTCGTCGGATCGAACGGGAGTCAGCGCACCGCCGGACTCAGCAGCCCTCGGGTGGCTGCACCGGCTGTTCGAGCGCCTGCTGCGCCGCCTCCGGGGCCGCGAGCCCCGGGAAGCCGTCGCCCAGCAGCAGGTCCACTCCGGTTCCCTCCCGCTGGTCCATGCGCAACTGCGCCCCGGGCACCTGCGCCAGCAGCGACTGGGCGGCCAGGTATCCCTCGGGCCCGTGGACGATGACGGCCGGCCCGCTGGCCTGACTGGTGTTGCCGGGATCCCCGGTCGCGTACCCCCGTTCAGCCAGCTCCGCGGTGATCGACCCCGCGAAGCCGCTGCGCCCGGTGCCGTTGAGCACCGTCACCTGCACCTCGGCCGGGGAGAGGGGGACTGCATCGGCGCCCGGGCACACCAGCTCCGCACCCGCGGACCGCAGGGTCTTCGGGGCGATCATCCCGGGCTCCGCCAGCGGCTCCCGCAGCTCGCGCAGGGCGTAGGCACCGATGGCCACCAGCGTCACCAGCAGCAGCGAGAAGACGATCAGCTGGGTGATGCGCAGCCGACGGGTCCGCCGTGTCCTCAGCGAACGACGGCGGACCTCGTCGGCAGACCGCCCGTAGGGGTGGACCTCGCGCTCGGGCGGCATGTCAGTCCAGGGGGCGGTACCGGATGCCGAAGGCGTCCAGTCGGGGAAGGTGGCCTCGCAGCCGCTCCTCGAACTCCTCCCAGCTCTGCTCGGGGGAGCCCCAGGCACGCTCGGCGACGGCGCACATCCGGGGGAAGGCCATGTACTGCAGGTGCTCCAGGGTGGGGATGTACTCCGTCCACAGCTGGCCCTGCAGGCCGATCACGAGCTTCTCCTCGTCCGCACTGAGCTTCTTGGGGGAGAAGGTGGCGGTGTAGACGTCCTTGACGGTGGTGTGCCCGCCGATCGCCAGGGGCTCTGCCTCGCTCCTGGCCTGGTAGTGGTCGAAGTACAGATGCTCGTTGTTGGCGATGACCGTCTGGAAGCCGCGCTCGGTGGAGGTCTTCACCCCGTTGCCGTGGCGCCAGTTCATGATCACCATGTCGTCGGGCAGATGGGTCTCCAGCACCTCGTCCCAGCCGATCACGCGCTTGCCCTTCGCGGTGAGCACGTCGTACGCGAACTGGGTGAAGCGTCCCTGGATCTCCGAGACCCGCGTGTAGCCCCATTCGGTCATGCGGGTGCGGGCCTCGGTGGAGCGCTCCCACTCCACGGTCGGGCACTCGTCCCCGCCGATGTGGAAGAAGGGGGCCGGGAAGATGTCGGCCACCTGGGTGAGCACGTCGCGCAGGAACTCGAACACCTGGTCCGAGACGCCGAGCACGTGATCGGAAATGCCCCACACCTCGCGCACCCCGATCTGCTGAGCAGGGTTGTTGCCCAGCTCCGGGTAGGCGGCGACAGCGGCCTGCATGTGACCGGGCAGGTCCACCTCGGGCACGATCATCACCCCGCGCTTGCTGGCGTAGTCCACCAGGCCGCGCAGGTCGTCCTGGGTGTAGAAGCCGCCGTGGCGCACCCCGTCGTACTGCCAGTCGGCCTCGTCGGCGCCCATGTGACCCACCAGGCTCTGATCGCGCCAGGCGCCCACCTCGGTCAGCTTCGGGTATCCCTTGATCTCGATGCGCCAGCCCTGGTCGTCGGTCAGGTGCAGGTGCAGCACGTTCAGGCGGTGCAGGGCCATCGCATCGATCATCGTCTCCACCTCCTGCACCGTGAAGAAGTGGCGGGAGACGTCGAGGTGCATGCCGCGCCAGGCGTGCTTGGGGCGGTCCACGATGGTCACGCAGGGGATGGAGCCGCCGCTGCCGGCGACGATCTGCGCGAAGGTGTTGCGGCCATCGGCCAGGGCGGCCTCGCTGCCGGCGGAGAGGTTCGCACCCTCGGGGGAGATGGACAGCGAGTACTCGGTGCGAGGCAGGTCCTCGTTGATGCCGATCGAGAGCCCCGCCCAGGGATCCGTCGTCTCCCAGACCCCGTGGGAGTAGATGACGGACTGCGGGAGCGGGACGAGGGCGAGCGGGTCGGGCATGGTCTCTCCTGAGGGGTGACGCGGGTCGTGGATCCCCCCAAGTCTGCCACGTCACATCAGGGTGCGGGGAAGACCTCCGATGTCTCACCGGGGCCGTGACCGGGCATGAAGGAGCCCGGCCGGGGTGTCCCGACCGGGCTCCTGCACGTCGCCCTGCTCCTTCCCATGACGCTCACGCGTCGAGCAGGCCGCCGTGTTCAGGTGTCGTCGCCTCAGCTCAGCGGTAGGTGACGAACACGTGCGGGGCGTTCCAGATCATGCGCTCCATGACCCGCCCGCGCGAGCTGGAGGCATCGATGACCCGGCCGTTGCCGGCATAGATCCCGATGTGACCGTAGTTGTTGCTGGTGAAGGCCACCAGGTCACCGGGCTGGGCCTCGGCCTGGGAGATGATCCGGCCGCCGAAGGTGTAGCCCTTGGCGGTCTTGCGAGGCAGGTTGATGCCGGCCTGGTTGTAGGCGTGGTGCACCAGCCCGGAGCAGTCCAAGCCGCTGGCCGGGGAGGAGCCGCCCCACGTGTAGCGCACGCCCTTCTGGGCCCGGGCCGCATTAACGATCGCCTGACCGTTGAACGAGCCCACCGAGGCGACCGGAGCACGCCCGGAGTCGCGCGAGGGCGGGGCGTCACTGATACGCACGTTCGAGTACAGCGCGCTCCAGGTCTTCGGGCCGACCACGGCGTCCACGCCGATGCCGGCGGCGGACTGCAGTGCGCGCACCGCAGCCGCGGTGCCCCTGCCGAAGATGCCGTCGACCGCGATCGACGCACCGCGCTCGTTGAGCTGGGACTGGAGGGTGCGAACGGCATCGCCGCGGTTGCCCTGACGCAGCTTCGGCTGCGAGGAGGCCGCCGAGGCGGCCGGGGCAGGAGCGCTCGAGGAGATCTGGATGTTGCCCGCCAGGGCGTTCCAGGTCTTCGGGCCCACCACGGCGTCCACGCCGATCCCGGCAGCGGACTGCAGGGCGCGCACAGCACTGGCGGTGTTGCGTCCGAAGACGCCGTCGACCGCGATCGACGCACCGCGCTGATTGAGCAGGGTCTGCAGATGCTCCACCGCTGCGCCACGGGAGCCAGTACGCAGCTTGACGCCGGCGAACTGGTCGGGGGCCGCGGGGGCCACGGCGGGGAGGGTGACCGGAGCGGCTGCGGCAGCACCGTTGATGCTTCCGAGCGCGGCCGGGGCGGGGGCCTGTGCGCGAGCCGATTCGGCTCCCTGCAGAGCGGCGGTGGCGGTGACCGCACCCAGCAGGGCGGCACCTCCCACACCACGCCCGACAGGAGCGGCGAGGCCCCGGTAGTCGATCACGGCGGCACCGGGAGCCCGGTGCGTGCCGCGGGGGACGGTACGGATCATGTCCGGATATCTCTTTCTCCGTCGCCACACGCGACCCGCGACGGCATGCGCTGCGGGACAGGTGCCCGTCACCCAGGGAAGTGGAGGAAGCGACCGAGCCGGTGACGGGTTGGCGGCGCCCCGGTCAGTGCCCCAGGTACGAGCGGCACCGGCACCAATGTAAGTGCAGGTCAGCGGCCTGAACAGGGCAGTTTGCATGCACAGGCCTGGCTCTTTGTCAAAGTTTTGCTCGTTTGGACAAGTTTTCGACGTGTCGTGCTCGCGAATCGGACATTGCTGTGCTAGTTACAGCGATGTCATTCGGTGGGGCGCGGGCCCGGCAGCGAGGTGGCTTGATGCTGCGGTCACGACCAGGCATGCGGCGGCGATCCCGGTGAGCTCCATCCCTGGATGGTGGATGCCGCTGGATGGTGGATGCCGCTGGATGGTCGGTGCCGCGAGAGAACCAGAACGGCTCCGGTGCAGATCTGCACCGGAGCCGTCGACCGGTCGGGGTGACAGGATTTGAACCTGCGACCTCTTCGTCCCGAACGAAGCGCGCTACCAAGCTGCGCCACACCCCGAGAGCTCCCCGCTCTGCTGCGGTCGACCAGTTCGGCTCCTGCTCGAAGGGGAGGGGCTGTCAGGTCGACGCGATGAGCGCGTCACCGAGGAGCAACTCTAACAGGCGTTTCCTACCGCTGGTCAGGCGATCCTGCGCGCGGGGCCCTCAACGTGATCAAGCTCGCCTCCGGAGGGGTGGCGAAGCGGTAGTTCGAATAGGGGCTGGCGCCCATGCCCGCGCTCACGTTCAGCGGCACCCCGCGCCAGGTGGACAGTCCCCGCGCCTGCGACCGCGGCAGGTCGCAGTTGGTCACCAGAGAGCCGACGCCGGGGATGCGCAGCTGCCCGCCGTGGGTGTGACCGGCCAGGATCAGATCGGAGCCGTCGCGCGCGAAGGCATCGAGCACCCGGCGGTAGGGGGCGTGGGCCACGCCCAGGCGCAGCACCCGGCCGTGCTCGGGCGGGGAGGCGTCCTGCGGGGGAGGCATCTCGTCGCGCTCGAGGTGAGGATCGTCGACCCCCACCAGCTGGACCTCGAGACCGCCCAGCTCGATCCGGCCACGGCTGTTGGTGAGGTCCTTCCAGCCGAAGGCGGAGAGTCGGCCGGCCAGCTCCTCCGTGGGCAGCTCCACGTCCTCGCGCTCGGTGAAGCCCTCAGGGCGGGCATCGGGCAGGAAGTACCGCAGCGGGTTCTTGGGGGAGGGCGCGTACATGTCGTTCGAGCCCATCACGAACGCTCCGGGGCGGCGCAGCAGCGGCTCGATGGCCTCGGCCAGCACCGGCACCGAGGCCGCCGAGGCGATGTTGTCGCCCGTGTCGATCACCAGATGCGGGCGCAGGGTCTCGAGGTGCCGCAGGAACGCCAGCTTGCGCTCCTGATCCGGCATCAGGTGGATGTCGCTGATGTGCAGCAGCCGGATCGTGCGCGCCCCGGCCGGGAGAATGCCCAGCTCCACCTCGCGCAGGGTGTACCGGTGGATCTCGATGTGCCGAGCCCAGACGTGGGCGGCCGCAGCGCCCACGGCACTCAGCCCGCCCAGCGTCGCCGCGACCGTCGTTGCGCGCACGCTCAGCCCTCCCGGCCAGTCGACTGGCGGATGGTCACGGTGCTGCCCTCGGGCAGGTCGGTGCCAGGGGCAGGATCAGTGCCGATCACGAACCACTGGTCCACGGAGTCCGACGGCTCTCGACGCACCTCCACGCGGTAGCCCGCCTGCTCGACCGCGGTCTGTGCCTGGGAGAGGTACATGCCCGCGACGTTGGGCACGGTGCCAGGTGTCACCTCTCCCACCTGGCCCGGGCCCGGGGGAGTGGGCCGCGCCGGAGCCGGAGGGAAGGCCTCGGCGGGCAGGCCCTCGTGGACCGCCGTCATGTACTCCTGCCAGGTGGGCAGGGAGACGGTGTTGCCCCACACCTTGCCTTGGCGCAGGTAGGTGTCGTCGACGTTGAAGCCCTGGGGGCGGATGTTCTCCTGGGGGTGGCCGAACCACACGGCGGTGGACATCTGGCGGGTGAAGCCCACGTACCAGGTGTGGAACTGCTGATTGGAGGTTCCGGTCTTGCCGCCCGCGGGGTGGCCGGGGATCGTGCGGCCCTTGCCGGTGGCGCGGGGGTCCTCGAGGTCCTGCTGGAGCACCCACGCCATGGAGTCGGCGTCCGCCTTGTCCATGCGCTGCTCGCACTCGGCGCCGGTGATGGGCATCGGCTCACCGTTGCGATCGATCACCTCGGTGACCGCCTGGGGGCGGCAGTAGACACCGCCGGAGGCGTAGGTGGCGTAGGCCCCGGCCATGTCCAGGGCGGAGATCCGCAGCTCACCGAGCACCACCACGGACGGTGCGAGCTCGGTGCCGTACATGTCCTCGATCGGCATGTCCCAGGTGGACTGGTCGTAGGGGTTGTACGTGGCCGGCACCACGCCCACGGAGCGGGCGGTCTCGGCGATGTCGCACAGGTCCAGCTGACGGGCCATGTTGGCGTAGCTGGTGTTGACGGAGAACTTGGTGGAGTTCAGCACCGTCTCCATCGGCTGCAGCGTCACCGAGACTGCGTTGTCGGGGTTCCAGCCGGGGGAGGTCTCGCGCCACGCGCCGCCGCCGAGGCACTTTCCCGGGAACTCGGTCATCACCTCGCGCTTCGTGCCGACGGTGTCGTAGATGCTGTGGTCGCTCTTGATCCACTCCTGGAGCACGAAGGGCTTGAAGGTCGAGCCGACGGGGAAGCCGTTGGAGCCCCCCAGGGCGTTGGGCACGTTGTAGTTGATGGCCGTCTCGCCCGGACCGATCTCCTGGTGGGGATTGAAGGTGCGGTTCTGCGCCATCACCAGGATCTTGCCGGTGCCCGGCTCCACCGTCACGATCGAGTGGCCGAAGCCGTGTCCGGCATCGGCCGGCACCCTGCGCTGCAGGATGTCCTCGGCGGCCTTCTGCTTGGCCGGATCCAGCGTGGTGCGGATGGTGAGCCCGCCGCCGTAGAGCAGCTTGCGGCGCTCCTCGTAGGTGGGGGCGAACTCCGGGTCGTTCAGCAGGGTACGGGTGACGTAGTCGCAGAAGAACCCGCTGCGGCCGGCGTCGGCGCAGCCGGCCCGCACCTCCTGGATCTGCAGCATCTCCTCGACCGGCTGGGCGCGGTACTGCTCGTACTCCTCATCGGTGATGTAGCCCTCGCGGTGCATGTCCCCCAGCACCTCGTTGCGTCTTTTCTCCCCCGCCTCGGGGTGGGCCACCGGGTCGTACTGGTTGGGGCCGTTGGTGATGCCCGCCAGCATCGCGGCCTCGCCGGGGTTGAGATCCTTCGCGCTCTTGGAGAAGTAGTGCTGCGAGGCCGTCTCCACGCCGTACTGGGACGGCCCGAACTGGGCGACGTTCAGGTAGCCGTTGAGGATCTCGTCCTTGCCCCACTTCTTCTCCAGCGAGATGGCGAGCTTGGCCTCGCGCAGCTTGCGCCCGTAGGTGGTCTCGGTGGCGGCCTCGATGTCCTCCTGGTCGCCGCGCTGCACGGCGTCCATCAGCAGGGCGTTCTTGACGTACTGCTGAGTGAGGGTGGAGCCGCCCTGGGTGGCGCCGCCCACCGAATTGGACAGGAAGGCGCGGGTGAGGCCGCGCGGGTCCACGCCGCCGTGCTCGTAGAACCGGCGGTCCTCCACCGCGATCACCGCGTGCTGCATGTGCGGGGAGATCTCCTCCAGCGGCACCATGATCCGGTTCTCGGTGTAGAAGGTGGCCAGCAGGGAGCCGTCGGCCGCCTCGATGCGGCTGGCCTCGTTCAGCGGTGCCACCTCCAGCTCGGAGGGGTAGGACTCGAACAGGGCCACGCCGTCCTCGGCCACGGCGGAGGTGGCCGAGACCGCCGGCAGGAAGAACGCGGCCAGCAGCACGCCGCCCAGGCCTGCCACGGCGATGATCCCCAGCAGCAGGTAGAGGGTCTGCGCCAGCGCGGCGGGCAGTGAGCGCCGCTGTGCGGGGCGGCTGGGCGAGGAAGTGGCCATGAACCCACAGTACGGGCAGGCCCGGGCCGGTTCCATGAAGCAGGACACGTCCTGGCGAAATCTTCACGAAGCCCATGGCTGTCGGCACGCGAGGTCGAGCAAGGGGGCACCCCCGGAACGCCACGCGGAGCCAGCCGCCGAGAGCGCTGCGGCATACCACAGGATCCCCGGCGTGGCATGGAGGTTTGGCGAGTGTCGCACCTGGTCCCTACCATGTGGGAGGAACTCACGGGTCGACGAGGATTCGGAAGGGGACTGACATGACCGTAGGGGTGACGACTGCGCGGGCACTCGGGGAGGCCGAGGACCGCAGTTGGGCTGCTCGCGGAGCCTGCGCCACCATGGACCCGGACGAATTCTTCGTCCAGGGGGCCGAGCAGCATGCCGTCAAGACGGCCTGCGGTGGCTGCCCGGTGCGCACCCAGTGCCTGGTGGACGCGCTGGAGAACCGCATCGACTTCGGTGTGTGGGGCGGGATGACCGAGCGTGAGCGCCGGCGCCTGCTGCGCCGCCACCCCGACGTCAGCGACTGGGGTGCCGCGCTCGCCTTCGCCGCACGTCGCGCCGCCGCCGGCGGCATGTGACCGCCTCCGCCCAGGAGCTCCACGGCCGGTAGGCTTCGCCCCATGAGCACCTACACCCGCTGGGAATACCTGACCGTTCCGCTGCTGATCCACGCCACCAAGCAGATCCTCGACAACTACGGCGAGGAGGGATGGGAGCTGGTGCAGGTGGTGCCCGGCCCCAACCCCGAGTCCCTGGTCGCGTACCTCAAGCGGCCGCTCTCGGAGGGCTGATCGATGACCGTTCCCGCCACGCCCCCCTCCGCCGCGTCCGACGGCTCCCGCATCCGCCAGCGCCTGTCCGAGCTGGGCCTGGAGCTTCCCGGCGTGGCCGCGCCTGTGGCCGCCTATGTGCCGGCCGTGCGCACCGGTGACCACGTGCTCACCTCCGGCCAGCTGCCCTTCGTGGACGGCGAGCTGCCGCGCACCGGCAAGGTGGGTGCGGAGGTCACTGCGGAGCAGGCGGCCGAGCTCGCCGCCACCTGCGCCCTCAACGCTCTGGCCGCGATCGAGGACCTGGTGGGATCGCTGGACCAGATCGCGCAGGTGGTGAGGCTGACCGGTTTCGTCGCCTCGGATCCCTCGTTCACCGCTCAGCCCGCCGTCATCAACGGCGCCAGCGAGCTGCTGGGCGAGCTGTTCGGCGAGCGCGGCTCCCATGCACGCAGCGCCGTGGGGGTCGCCGCTCTCCCGCTGGATGCCCCGGTGGAGCTCGAGCTGCAGGTCGAGATCCAGCGGACCACCTGAGCCGTGTCCGAGCAGTACCCGGACCGAGACCCGGAGGCCCCCGGCGTCGAGCTGATCACGCTGCGGGCGCCCAACCCGGGCCCGATGACCCTGACGGGCACCTGCACCTACGTGCTGCGGGACGGCGCCCAGGTGTGGGTCGTGGACCCGGGCCCGAAGGACCCTGAGCACCTGGCCGATGTGCTGCTGGCCTGCGGGGCCGACGCACAGCCGATGGGTGTGCTGGTCACCCACCACCATGCCGACCACGCCGCCGGTGCCGCCACCCTGGCCCGGCAGCTCTCCGCCCGCACCGGTCGGGACGTCCCCCTGTGGGCGGCCGATCAGCGAACCGTGGCCGGGTCACGGCCCCTGCCGGCCGTGCTGGACGGTGACAGGGGCACCGCCGGGCACGTGATCCATCTTCCCGGGCACACCGCCGATTCCGTCGGAGTGCTGGTGGAGGGCGGCAGGATGCTCACCGGTGACACCCTGCTGGGGGGCTCCTCCACCGTGATCGTCCCTGACCACGGCGGGGACCTGGGCGAGTACCTGCAGTCCCTCGCGATCCTGCGTGCGATGACATCGGACGGGCGCGTCTCGTCCCTGTACCCGGGCCACGGCGAGCCGTACCTCTCGCCGCTCGAGGCGCTGGAGGCCATTGAGCAGGCCATCGCTCACCGCCACGAGCGCATCGAGCAGGTGCGCCGTGCCCGCACCGCGGGGATCCTGACGATGGACCGTCTGCTGCGCGTCGTGTACGGGGCCGACCTGCCTGCTCAGCTCGAGAAGGCTGCCCGCTGGAACCTCCGGGCCACGCTCGACCACCTGGGTCAGAACGGCTGAGGAGCCCGGTCCGCGCGCGGCCCTGGTGGGCTCACCGGTGGGCTTCAGCGCCTGAGCTCGCTTCGCCACCGGATGCGATGACGGCGCGCCCCCGGATGCCGGGGACGCGCCGTCGTCGTGCTCGTGGGGATCAGCGGGCGCGGCGGCGCAGGCGCTCGATGTCCTGCAGCAGCACCGCGCGGGCCTCCAGGCGGATCCAGCCGCGGGAGGCGAAGTCCGCCAGGGCCTTGTTCACGGTCTCGCGGGAAGCGCCGACCAGCTGCGCCAGCTCCTCCTGAGTGAGCCCGTGGGCCACCATCACGCCGTCGTCGGTCTGACGTCCGAAGCGCTGCGCGAGATCCAGCAGGTTCTTGGCCACGCGACCCGGCACGTCGGCGAAGACCAGGTCCGCCAGCGACTCGTTGGTCTTGCGCAGACGCCGCGCGAGGGAGGCCAGCAGGTGGCGGCCCACCTCCGGGCGCTGGGCCAGGACCCGGTACAGGTCCTGCTGGGTCAGCGAGTACAGGGTGGACTCGGCCACCGCGGTGGCCGTGGCGTTGCGGGGAGCCGGATCGAACAGGGAGAGCTCGCCGAGGGTCTCGCCCGGGCCCAGCACGGCCAGCAGGTTCTCGCGGCCGTCGCCGGAGGCGTGGCCCACCTTCACCTTTCCGGTGCCGATGATGAACAGGCGATCGCCGGGATCCCCCTCGCGGAAGATGACGGCGCTGCGGTGGTAGTCCTCCTGCGACATCGACGCGAGCACGGCCTGCTTGCCGTCCTCGTCGAGCGCGGCGAACAGCGGCGACGACCGTACGATGTTCTCGTCCACGGAACCTCCTGAGGGTGGGGCCCCGGGCGCCGGGGCCGATCTGGTCTACTCATCGTGACCGCTGCCGTCGCGCACGGTGGCAGTGATCACACGATGCTCACAGGCTACCGCGCCTTCGGGTCCGGTTCCGGTTCACCCGCCGACACGGGCCCTCGAAACACCCCAGGAGCACTGATCACCATGTCGTCAACGGGCAGGCGTGCCTCTCGCGGGTCCGCGAGCCCGGACGCGCAGGACGAGAGCCTGCAGAAGCGGCCCGCGCGGAAGGTGCCGACGCGGAAGCGGCCCGCGCGGAAGGCGCCCGCTGCCAAGGCGCCGGCCCCCGTCGCCGAGGTGCATGCCCGGCTTGGCCAGGAGTACCCCGCAGCTCGCACCGAGCTCGATCATCGCGACGCATTCGAGCTCCTGGTCGCCACAGTCCTCTCGGCCCAGACCACCGACGTGCGGGTCAACTCCCTGACCCCCGAGCTGTTCTCGCGCTGGCCCGATGCCGCTGCACTCGCGGGTGCCGACGAGGAGCAGGTGGCCGCCCTGCTGCGCCCGCTCGGCATGGGAGGCACCCGGGCCGGCCGCATCATCGGGCTGGCCCAGGACCTCGTGCGCGATCACGCCGGCGAGGTGCCCGATGACCAGAAAGCGCTCGAGGCGCTGCCGGGCGTCGGCAGGAAGACTGCCTACGTGGTGCGCGGTGCCTGGTTCGGCCACTCCCTGCTGGCGGTGGACACCCACGTCGGCCGCCTCGCCCGGCGACTGGACTGGACCGAGGCGAAGGACCCGGTGAAGGTGGAGACCGCCGTGGTGGCCCGGGTGGAGCAGGAAGCCGCCGCAGGCGGAGAGGGCGCCGACGGGCAGCGGACCGACCTGACGGCCCTGCACCTGCGGCTGATCCTGCACGGGCGCCGCGTGTGCCTGGCGCGTGCGCCGCAGTGCGGCCGCTGCGTGCTGGCCGACATCTGCCCCAGCGCGGAGGTGGCCTGATGGGGGAGGGTCAGGAGCGCGCGGCTGCCCGGGTGGGCCACCCCGGGTTCCTGAGCGAGCTCGCCGCGCGCGCCGGTCGCGGGGGAGAGGTGCTGCTGGACCGCTCCCGTGACGCCCGGTCGCAGCTGGCTGCGTCCCGGCCCCCTCGTCGCAGCTCGGTGCTGCTGCTCGTGGCCGGCACCGATCTGGAGGATTCGCAGCTGGTGCTGGAGGAGCGGGGGCACTGCCTGCGCTCCCAGCCCGGCCAGTTCGCCCTCCCCGGCGGAGGGGCGGACCCGGGTGATCGCGACGAGGTGCACACCGCGCTGCGCGAGGCGCAGGAGGAGACGGGGCTGGACCCGCGGGAGGTGACTGTGCTCGGTGCCTTCGCCGGGATCCCCATGCCGTGGCGCTCCCAGCACGTCACCCCGGTGCTGGCGTGGACGCCCACCAGGCCCCCGCTGCGCGCGCAGGACCCGGTGGAGGTGGAGCGCGTGGTGTGGGCCCGACTCACCGGTGAGGGCTCCCTGACCGATCCCGCCCGTCGCTACCGAGGACTGCTGGATGACCGACCCGTCGGTCCGGTGTTCGACCTGCCCGAGGACGCGTTCGTGTGGGGCTTCACCGCGATGATCATCGAGCAGATGCTGGTGGGCCTGGGACTGGACCCCGTGCCCTGGGACGCCCCGGTGCGGCAGATCCCGCCGGAGCGCCGCAGGAACTGAGAGCCCGGCCTCGCTCCCATCACCGCCCCCCGATCGTGGGAGGCGGGCTGTAGACTTGAGCGTCGCCGGACCCCCGGCGCCCGGCGAGCATGCCCGCATCCGCGCACCCGTGCGCAGTGCGAGGCGATTGCCCACCGGTTCCCTCAGGACCAGCAGCTCCACGACAGCAGACAAGGCGGGATCCACGTGCCACGCGGCAAGGTGAAGTTCTACGACGCCGAGAAGGGCTTCGGCTTCATCCTCGATGACGAGGACGGCCAGAGCGTCTACGTGCATGCCTCGAACCTGCCGGACGGGGTGGCCACCCTGCGCCCCGGTGCCCGGGTGGAGTTCGACATGGTTGACGGTCGTCGCGGCCCCCAGGTCCTCTCCCTGCAGCTGATGGAGCCGGCTCCCTCGGTGAGCCGCGCCCGTCGACCGAAGCCGGACGACATGGCGGTGATGGTGGAGGATCTGATCCGCCTGCTGGACGATGCCTCCAACGGCCTGCGCAAGGGCCGCTACCCCGATCGCGGTCACGCGCAGAAGATCTCCACCGTGCTGCGAGCCGTCGCCGACAGTTTCGAGGCCTGAGCATGACCTCCGCCACCAGCACCCCGCGCCGCTCCAGGAGTGCCCGCCCGAAGCTCGATGCGATCGCCGCCGAGGCCGTCGACCTCGCGCGTGCGGCTCTCGAGGAGGTCACCGAGCCCGGTCAGGTCGGTGAGCACCTGCGGGCGGAGGCCAGCGGCGATCGCGTGGTCACCCACGTGTTCGACTGCATGATGCCCGGGTACCGCGGCTGGTCGTGGGTGGCGATCCTGGTTCGTGCCCCGCGCGCCAAGAGCGCGACCGTGGCCGAGACTGCGCTGCTGCCCGGTGAGGGTGCGCTGCTGGCCCCTGACTGGGAGCCCTGGTCGGAGCGTCTGAAGCCGGAGGACGTCGGTGCCGACGACCTCATGCCGTACAAGGAGTACGACGAGCGCCTCGAGCACGGCTACGAGAGCACCGGCGACGAGGATGCCGACCGCGTGGCGAACTGGGAGCTGGGCCTGGGCCGGGTGCGCGTGCTCTCGCCTGCGGGCCGGGCCGATGCAGCCGAGCGGTGGGCCGAGGGGGAGTTCGGGCCCCGGCCCACCTCGCAGCGCCGTCGTCGTGGCACCGTGACCGCGAACTGCGCCAGCTGCGGGTTCCTCTCGAAGCTGGATGGATCCCTGCGCCACGAGTTCGGGGTGTGCACCAACGAGTGGTCCCCCGCCGACGGCCGCGTCGTCCACCTCGGCTACGGCTGCGGCGCCCATTCGGAGACCGGCAAGGACGACGGCGACCGCGAGATCCCGCGAGCCACCGGGGTGGTCCTCGATGAGCTCGACGTCGAGTACCAGAAGCAGGCGCAGTCCCCGACGGCCGGGGCCGGTGAAGGCGCGATCGGCGCTGCCGAGGCTCCGACGGACGAGGGGCCGAAGGGCGACTGAGCCCCGGCGCGCTCAGCGCTGGGACACCGCCACCCGCGCCAGCAGCGCCTCGATGGCCAGCAGCGGCGGCACATTGCCGGCAATGCGCGCGCGTGCCTCCTGCACCGCTTCCAGCAGCCCCAGCGTGATGCGGCCCTCGCCGGTTCCGGCCGCGCGACGGATCTCCGCCTCCACGCCCGGGTTGACCATCTCACCGCCGGAGCCGATCTGCACGGTCAGCACATCCCGCAGCACGGAATGGGCATCCAGCAGGTAGCGGTCCAGAACATCGCGGACCAGGCGGGTCTGCCTGCGCTTGGCATCCTCCTCCAGCTGCTTCATCTGCGAGCGCAGTGACGGCGGGACCTTGCCGTCCTCGATACCGGCGGAGCGCAGGAAGGCCGCGCGGTCCTCCTCGGCCACCGCGTCGGCGTGGGTCTTCGCCTCCGCGGTGGCGCGCTCGACCAGCGCCTGGGCCGCCAGCACCGCCTCCCCGGCGCCCCGCAGCCCCAGCAGGGAGCGCGCGGACTCCTCCCGGGCATCCAGGGCGCCCTCCTGCGTGGCATAGCGCAGGGCCAGCCCGATGTGCCCCTGGGCCGCACGTGCTGAGCGCTCCGCCAGCTGCGGCTCCACGTCGTTCCGACGCACCAGCAGCTCCGCCACCACCTGCGCAGACGGCACTGCCAGGGTGACCAACCGGCAGCGCGACCTGATGGTGGGGGCGAGATCCTCCGCCGACGGTGCGCACAGCATCCACACCGTGGCCGGGGGAGGCTCCTCGATCGACTTCAGCAGCACGTTGAAGGTGCCTGCGCTCATCCTGTCGGCATCCTCCACCACGATCACGCGGTGACGACCCGTGGCGGGGGCGCGCTGCGCGGTGAGCACCAGGGCGCGCACGTCGTCCTTGGAGATCGAGAGCTTGTCCGTGGCCACCACCGTGACGTCGGGATGGGTGTTCGCCAGCACGGTGCGGCAGGCCTGGCAGGCCCCGCACCCGGTGGCGTGCTCGCACTGCAGGGTGGCGGCGAATGCGCGGGCCGCCGTGGAGCGGCCCGATCCGGGCGGTCCGGTGATCAGCCATGCCTGCGCGAGCGAGCCCTCCGGGGAGGCGGCGCGCTGGAACTGCGCGACCGCCTGCTCCTGGCCCACTACGTCGTCCCAGACGCTCACCGGGGGCCTGCCCTCACTGCTCGTCACGGTGGGCAGGTGGGTCAGCAGGCTCGAAGGTGGGGTCGAAGCGGGCGAGCACCTCGGCCACGGCCTCCAGCACCTGTGCGTGCACCGCCTCCCGGGGCTGGGTGCCGTCGATCACCCGGAACCGCTCCGGCTCTGCCCGGGCCATGTCCAGGAAAGTGGAGCGCACCGCCGCATGGAACTCCAGCCCGGCCAGCTCGAGGCGGTCCTGGTCCTGGGCGTCCCGCCGCTGGTCCAGCACATCGGGGGGGAGGTCCAGCAGGATGGTGCGGTCCGGCAGCAGGCCCTCGGTGGCCCACAGGGACAGTGCCCCGATCTGGGAGGGGTCCAGATCCCGGCCGGCACCCTGGTAGGCGATGGAGGAGTCCAGGTAGCGGTCGCTCAGCACCAGGCCGCCGCGGGCCAGGTGGGGACGCACCACAGTGGCGATGTGGTGGGCGCGATCGGCGGCGTACAGCAGGGCCTCGGCGCGCTCGTCGACGTGCTCCCCGTGCAGGAGCAGCTGGCGGATCTGCTCGCCCAGCTCGGTGCCCCCCGGTTCCCGGGTCGTGAGCACCAGGTCCTCCGAGACGTGCCGCTCCTGCACCAGGTGCTGTCCCAGCATCGCCATCTGCGTGGTCTTCCCGGCGCCGTCACCGCCCTCGAAGGAGATGAACACCCCGCGACGGGGCGGGTGGGGCTGGGGGATCCGCAGCGAGGTGGAGTCCAGGACGCTCATGAGGCAACCTCTCCGGGGTAGGTGACGCCGAGCGCGGCGCGGGCGGCATCCATGGTTCCCATCACCGACAGGGTGTCCTCCCAGCTCATCCAGGGGGATTGCTGCTCGCCCGCGCTGATCCGGCGGGCGGCCTCGGCGATCTCGTAGGCCATGCCGTCACCCGGCGCCCCGGGATGCTCGAAGCGCGCGCTGCGGCCGTCCCGCAGCGAGACGGCCAGGGTGCCCGGGGCGTAGAACGGACCGGTGAGCCGCGCCGTGCCCTCCGTTCCGGTGACCACGGCCTCGTTGGGCATGCGGGCGTTCAGGGTGGTGGCCACGCGGGCTCGACCGCCGCGTGCGCCGCGGGCCAGCAGGCCCACGTAGGCGTCCACACCGGTGAAGGCAAGATCACCCTGGATCACCGGGTCCGTCAGGTCCCCCACCACCATCTGGGCGAAGGAGAGCGGGTACACGCCCAGGTCCAGCAGTGCGCCGCCCCCCAGGGCAGGGTCGTACAGGCGGTGCTGTGCATCCTCGGGGAACCACTGGCCGTGCTCCGCCGAGACCTCGACGATCGTGCCCAGCAGACCGGAGGAGAGCACCTGGCGCAGCACGTCGTACTGGGGCAGGAAGCGCGCCCACATCGCCTCCATCGCGAACAACCGGTGCTGCGCGGCCAGCTCCAGCAGATCCTCGGCCTCGGGGCGGTTCAGCGTGAAGGCCTTCTCCACCACCACCGGCACGCCGGCCTCCAGCACCGCGCGTGCGTACGCGTGGTGCTGGGCGTGGGGGGAGGCCACGTAGACCACGTCGATCCCACCGGCCTCCAGCATCGCCCGGGGCGAGTCGAAGGCGCCGGTGGCCCCGTGCTCGGCGGCGAACGCCTCGGCGCGCTCCTGCGAACGGGAGCAGACCGAGACGACCCGGGAGGCCGTGGCCCGGTGCGCCGTCGCGGTGAACTGATCCGCGATGTGACCGGGGGAGATCAGCCCCCACCGCAGGCCGGGCGCGGTGGACGGATCGGGGCTGAGCGGCTCCGGCAGGCGCAGCGTGCCCTCGGAGCCGGGGTCCCCGTGACCGGAGGTGGAAGTCATGCCCCCAATCTACCGACCGGCTCCGACAAGCGGGCACGGACCGGTCCCGGTCAGTCGCCCTTGACGTTCACGATCTGGGCGAAGCGGTGCACCACCTCGACCAGATCGGCGGCATCGGCCATCACCTGATCGATGTCCTTGTAGGCCGCGGGGATCTCGTCGATGAACACGTCGGTGTCGCGGTACTCGATGCCCTTCATCGCCTCGCGCAGCTGCTCGAGGGTGAAGGTCCTCCTGGCCCGGGACCGCGAGTAGCTGCGTCCCGCACCGTGAGGCGAGGAGTGGAAGGCCATGGGGTTGCCCAGTCCCCGCACCACGTAGGACGCCGTGCCCATGGATCCCGGGATCAGGCCCATCTCGCCCTTACGGGCGGAGATCGCCCCCTTGCGGGAGATCCACAGCTCCTTGCCGAAGTGCTGTTCGCGCTGCGTGAAGTTGTGGTGGCAGTTGACCTCCTCGAACCTCTCGGCGGGTGCGCCCATGTGCTCGCCCAGGGCGTCCAGGGTGCGGTCCATCATCTCCTCACGGTTCTCCCGGGCGAAGTCCTGGGCCCACAGCAGCTCGGCGATGTAGTGGTCGAACTCCGCGGTCCCCTCGGCCAGGTGAGCCAGGTCGCGGTCCGGCAGCTCGATGCCCTCCCTGCGGCAGCGCTGGGTGGCGACCTTGATGTGGTGCTGGGCGATCCGGTTGCCCACGCCGCGGGATCCCGAGTGCAGGAACGCCCACACCCTGTTCTCCTCGTCCACCGTGATCTCGATGAAGTGGTTGCCGGAGCCGAGGGTGCCCAGCTGCAGACGCCAGTTCTCGGCGTGGCCGTCCGGACCGGGAATGACCGGCGCGCTCGAGACCCAGGTCGCGTGGTACTCCTCCAACAGCTGGTGGTACCGCGCCTCCAGCAGCTCGACACGGCGCGTCGCCGTCGCGGTGAGGCGCCGGTTGTGCTTCCCCGCCGAGACCGGCACGCGATCCTCGATTCCCGTGCGCAGCCCCACCAGGGCGCCGGCTTCGCGCACCTGCTCCTGGGTCCACTGGGTGCGCACCGCGATCATCCCGCAGCCGATGTCCACGCCGACGGCCGCCGGGATGATCGCCCCATCGGTGGGGATGACGGAGCCGACGGTCGCACCCTTGCCCAGGTGGGCATCCGGCATCAACGCCAGGTGCGGGGACACGAAGGGCATGCCCGCGGTGGTGCGGGCCTGTTCGAGGGTGGCCTCGTCCAGGACGCTGGCCCAGTTGTAGAGCTCGTCGGTGATGCGCTGGACGGTCATGGTCCTCTCATGCTCTCGTGGCCGTCCACTCGCCGCGCCCGGGCGGGGGGCCGGTGACGGTGCAGGACGGGGAACGGCCCGGCGGTCGTGCGCACACAGCAGCGCGCATCGGGAACCCTAGAGGGTCCCCGATGCGAGCGCACGGGATTATTCCTGGTCAGGTCATCCCTTCACCGAGCCCGCGGTCATGCCTCGCACCAGGAAGTTCTGCAGCGAGAAGAACACGATCAGCGGGACCAGCATGGAGATGAACGCACCGGCGGTCAGCAGCTCGGCGCCCTGGCCCTGGGTTCCCAGCAGGTTCTGCAGCGCCACGATGATCGTGGTGTTGGAACCGCCGCCCAGGAACAGCTTGGCGATCAGCAGGTCGTTCCACACCCACAGGAACTGCAGGGTGGCGAACGCGGCGATCGCCGGCAGGGAGAGGGGCGCCACCAGGCGCCAGAACGTCTGGTAGTGCGAGGCGCCGTCGATCTTCGCGCTCTCGATGAGCGAACCGGGAAGGCCCGTCATGTAGTTGCGCAGGATGTAGATCGCCAGCGGCATGCCGAACCCGGTGTGCAGCAGCCACACCGCCACGAACTCGCCGGAGATGCCCAGGCCGCGCGGGCCCAGCAGGTTCAGCATGGGCTGGAACGCCACCTGGATCGGCACCACCATCAGCGCCACGATCAGGATGAACAGGATCTCCTTGCCGCGGAACTTGATGAACGTGAACGCGTACGCCGCGAAGGCCGCGAACATGATCGGCAGCACGGTGGCCGGGACCGCCACCACGATCGAGTTGATCAGGGTGGGGCCCAGATTGGTGTTGGTGAACACCCGGGTGTAGTTGTCCATCGTCCAGCCGGAGCCGAAGGGGTTGAACAGGGCCGTCCACCACGCGGTGGAGGCGGCATCCTCACGGGTGCGGAAGCTGGTCACCAGCAGTCCCAGCGTGGGGACCGTCCACAGGATCGCCAGCAGGATCATGGTGACGATCGCGAAGGGGGAACGGCGGCGGCCGTCCTTCATGCGCCCGGTCATCGGCCCTCCTCCTGTCGCTTGAAGCTGATCACCTGGAAGATCAGCACCGGCATCACCAGGATCAGCAGCACCACCACGACCGCCGAGGCCTCCCCTGCCTTCTGCTCGGTGAACAGCTTGCGGAAGAACAGATTGGCGATCACGTCGGTGTTGTTGCGGCCGTTGGTCATCACGTAGACGATGTCGAACACCTTCAGCACCACGATCAGGATCGTGATGAACACGGCGATCACCGTGCCCCGCACCTGCGGAAAGATGATCTGCCAGAAGATCCGCATTTCGCTCGCACCGTCGATGCGGCCGGCCTCCACGGTGTCCTCCGGGACGGCCTTGATGGCCGAGCTCAGCAGCACCATGGCAAAACCCGTCTGCAGCCAGATCAGGATCACCATCATCAGCAGCGAGTTGAGCCGGTAGTCGGAGATCTGCAGCCATGTCTGCGGCTCGCCCCCGAGAGCGACGACCACCGCGTTGAGCAGGCCCGTCTGGGCGGTACCGGGCCGGTCGTACGCGTAGATGAGCGTGCCCCAGATGGTCGAGGCCCCCACGAAGCTGATCGCCATCGGCAGGAAGATCATCGACTTCGAGGTCTTCTCCCCCTGGGCCGAGAGCTTGTCCGCCAGGACGGCGACCGCCAGTCCGAAGGCCACGGTGATCGCCGGCACCACCAGCACCCACAGCACGTTGTTCAGCAGTGCCTGCCAGAACGCACCGGAGGCGAAGATCCGCTGGTAGTTCTGGAAACCCACCCATTGCGTGGAGCGGTCGTTGGCGAAGGAGTAGATCACCGTCTGAGCGGTGGGGTAGATCAGCATCAGGCCGATCAGGCTCAGCCCCGGCAGCAGGAAGGCGTAGGGGATGACCCCGCCGCTGAGCCGGGAGGGCAGCCCCTCGATCGCCATGTTGAGGAACAGGAAGAACACGATCGCGCCGCCGATGCCCAGCACCAGGCCCAGCAGGCCGATCAGGATGTCGCTGCCCCCGAACGCCTGCGGATACCAGGCGAAGGCAAGGAACACGGTGCACACCACCCACGCGGTGACCGCGAGGCCCACCACCCCGACGAGGATCCTCAGGGGACGAGCGGGGGAACCGCTGCGGGACCGCGCGGGAGAGCCCGCACCCGAGGCGGGCGCGGGCTCTCCGGTGCGTGAGGGCGCGGTCACTCCGCCGGCCACGAGGCCTCCACCTCGTCGAGGACCGTCTGGGAGTCCTTGTCACCGCCGATCCACTCGACCATCGCGGTCCAGAAGCTGCCGCCGCCCACGGAGCCCGGCATCAGGTCCGAGCCGTCGAAGCGGAACACCTCGGCATTGGAGGCGATGTCCGCCACGGAGCGGGTGGTCTCATCGGCGTACTGCGAGTTGTCGAAGGTGGAGTGCGGGCTCAGCCAGCCGCCCGCCTTCGCCCACTCGCCGCCGAAGTCCGGCGAGGTGATGAACTCCATCACCTGGATGGCCTCCTCGTCGTCCCGGGCGAACAGGGCTGCGAGGTCGCCGCCGCCCAGGATCGGCTGGCCGTCGAAGCCGCCCTCCCACTTGGGCAGGGCGAACACGCCCACGGCGTTGTCGAGGTCGGACTGGATGTCCTCGGGGAAGAAGCCGGTGACGAAGTTGCCCTGGCGGTGCAGCATCGCGGCCGGCGGATCCTCGAACAGCGGCAGCGCGGCCTCCGAGAACGGGGTGTTGAGGATGGTCTGCGATCCGCCCAGCACGTTGCCCTCGGTCTTCAGCAGCGTGCCGAGCTCGTCCAGCGCCTGGACCACCTTCGGGTCGTTGAAGGGGATCTCGTGCTTGGTCCACTGGTCGTACACCTCGGGGCCGTGGATGCGGAGCATGAACTCCTCCAGCCAGTCGGTGCCCACCCAGCCCGTGGCCTGATCGGCGTTCCAGGCATCCGCCCAGGGGGCGATGCCGGAGGCCTTGATCTCGTCACCGATGGCCAGCAGCTCCTGCAGGGTGGCCGGCTCGGTGCTGTACCCGCCCTCGGTGTACGCCGCAGTGGGGTACCAGACCAGGGACTTCACGGCCAGGCGCACCGGTGCGGCGTAGACGGTGCCGTCCAGGGTGGCCGACTCCAGGAAACCGGGGATCAGGCTCTCCTTCAGTGCGGCCTCGTCGAGGTAGTCGCCGATCGGGGCGATGTGCTCGGCGGCGAGCTCGAGAAGGCCGCCCGGCTGGGGGAACAGGGCGATGTCCGGGGCGTCACCGGCGCCGGCGCGGGTGCGGATGGTGTTCACGAAGTCCTGGTCGGAGGTGTACTCGACCTGGATCCCCGTCTCCTCCGTGAAGGCTGCCAGGGCCGAGTTGAAGCCGTCGGCCTCCTGACCGCCGAAGTTGCCCAGGATGGTGACGACGCCATCGCCACTGCCACCGGCGGAGCCGCCGTCGCTGCCGTTGCCACCACCGCCGCTGCCACCGGAGTCGGGATTCTGCAGGCAGCTCGCCAGCCCGAGGGCGGAAGCAGCTGCGGCACCACCCATGAGGGCGCGACGAGTCGGATTCAGACGCATGTGAACTCCTTGATCAACACTGATGGGGTCCCCGCCATCGTACGGCCGTTTCGTGACCAACCATGGAACGCCTGACGGAACGATGCCCCCTCGTGACCCGGATGCATGAATATGAGCGTCGTCACGGTGAATCCTGCACAGCCGATCATCCAGTGGTCTCGATCGGTCTCAAGGTGCGGACGAGGAGGAATGCTCCGGCCGTGCTGGGGCGCGTCCGCAGGGGGAGCACCGGCCCGCCTCGGGGCCGGTGCCACCTGTGCGTCGTCGTGGAGCGGGCTACTTCTGGGGAGCGGACTTCCGGGTGGTCGATTTCGCCGGGGTCTTGCGGGCGGTGCTGCGACGGGCGGGCTTCTTGGCCGGCCCCTTGGCCCGCTTCTCGGCCAGCTTGCCCACGGCGATCTGCTCGGTGATGGACTCGACGGACTCCCCGGAGCGCAGCGACACGTTGGTGGTGCCGTCGGTGATGTACGCGCCGAAGCGGCCGTCCTTGATCACGATCGGCTTGCCGCTGGTTGGATCGGTGCCCAGCTCCTTCAGCGGCGGCTTGGCGGCGGCCCGGCCCCGGGTCTTGGGCTGGGCGTAGAGCTTCTCCGCCTCCTCCATCGTGATGGTGAACATCTGCTCCTCGGTCTCCAGGGAGCGGGAGTCGGTGCCCTTCTTGAGGTACGGGCCGTAGCGGCCGTTCTGGGCCGTGATCTCGGTGCCGTCCTCGGTCGTGCCCACCACGCGGGGCAGGCTCAGCAGCCTCAGGGCGTCCTCGAGGGTGACGGTCGCCAGGTCCATGGACTTCAGCAGGCTCGCCGTGCGGGGCTTGGGCTTCGCCGCCTTCTTGGCGGTCTTCTTCGCACCGTTCGTGGTCTCCGCTGCCTCGGGCTCCGGCAGCACCTCGGTGACGTAGGGGCCGAAGCGACCGTCCTTGGCGATCAGCTCGTGCCCGGTCTCCGGGTCGGTGCCCAGCACCCGGCCGTCGTCCTTCTGCCGCTCCAGGAGCTCCAGGGCCTTGGCGACCGTGAGCTCGTCGGGGGCGATGTCGTCGGGCACCGAGGCGCGCTGCGGATCCGCCCCCTCGATCTCCTGGCCGTTCTCGTCCCGGGCGGGCCGCTCGACATAGGCGCCGTAGCGGCCCACCCGAAGGGTGATGCCCTCGCCGATGGCGATGGAGTTGATCTCGCGCGCGTCGATGTCACCCAGGTCGTCCACCATCGGCTTCAGGCCGATGGGGCCGGAGGTGCCGTCGCCGCGGTAGAAGTCCTGCAGGTAGTCCGCCCGTCCCAGCTCGCCGCGCGCCATGC
This sequence comes from Brachybacterium sp. p3-SID957, assembly GCF_025144775.1. Classification (NCBI taxonomy): domain Bacteria; kingdom Bacillati; phylum Actinomycetota; class Actinomycetes; order Micrococcales; family Dermabacteraceae; genus Brachybacterium; species Brachybacterium sp. p3-SID957. The sequence goes on from NZ_JALXKT010000022.1 coordinate 31,817, forward strand.
GGTCCAGCTGCTGCTCCATGTGGGCCGTGAAGTCGTAGTCCACGAAGGTGCCGAAGTGCTCCTCCAGCAGGCGCACCACGGCGAAAGCGGTCCAGCTGGGCACCAGGGCGGTACCCCGACGCAGCACGTAGCCGCGGTCCTGGATGGTGGCCACGGTGGAGGCGTAGGTGGAGGGCCGGCCGATGCCGCGCTCCTCGAGCGCCCGCACCAGGGAGGCCTCCGTGTACCGCGGGGGCGGCGTGGTGGTGTGGCCGTCGCTGGTCAGCTCGCGGGTCTGCAGGCGCTGGCCCTCGCTCATCTGCGGCAGACGCTTGTCGTCGGAGTCCTCCGCGTAGCGGGAGGCGTCGCGGCCCTCCTCGTACGCGGCCAGGAAGCCGCGGAAGGTGATCACGGTGCCGGCCGCGCGGAAGGTGGCGGACCGGCCGTTCTGCTCCAAGGCCAGCTCCACGGTGGAAGTGGTGCCCTTGGCATCGGCCATCTGGGAGGCCACGGTGCGCTTCCAGATCAGCTCGTACAGGCGGAACTCGTCCCCGCTGAGCTGCCCGGCCACCTCTGCCGGCGTGCGGAAGCGGTCGCCGGCCGGACGGATCGCCTCGTGGGCCTCCTGCGCGTTCTGCGACTTCGAGCGGTACAAGCGGGGCTTGTCGGGCACGAACTCGGAGCCGTACAGCTCGGCCGCCTGCCCGCGGGAGGCGGCGATGGCCTCCTTGGACAGCGCCACCGAGTCGGTGCGCATGTAGGTGATGTAGCCGTTCTCGTACAGCGACTGCGCCACCCGCATCGCCTGGCGGGCCCCGAGCCGCAGCTTGCGGGAGGCCTCCTGCTGCAGGGAGCTGGTGGTGAACGGCGGGGCGGGCCGGCGGGTGTGGGGCTTGGACTCAAGCTTGGTGACCTCCGCCGGGGCACCGGTGAGGGCCTCGATCAGCTCCCGGGAGGACTGCTCGGTCAGCACCGTGGCGCTCGTGGCGCGCGAGGTGAGCGTGCCATCGTCGGCGAAGTCGCTGCCGGTGGCCACGCGGGAGCCGTCCACGGTGGCGATCTTGGCGGAGAAGGCGGCGCTGTCGGTGGCGAAGGAACCGGTGACGTCCCAGTAGTCGGCGGCCACGAAGGCCATCCGCTCCCGCTCGCGCTCGACCACCAGCCGGGTGGCCACGGACTGCACGCGCCCGGCGGACAGCGACGGGCCGATCTTGCGCCACAGCACAGGGGACAGCTCGAAGCCGACGAGGCGGTCCAGGATGCGGCGGGTCTCCTGCGCGTCGACCAGGTGGGAGTCGATGTCGCGGGTGTTCTCGAGGGCCTCGAGGATGGCGTCCTTGGTGATCTCGTGGAACACCATGCGCTTGACGGGGAGCGCCTTCTTGGGCTTCAGGGTCTCCAGCAGGTGCCAGGCGATGGCCTCGCCCTCGCGGTCCTCATCGGTGGCGAGGTAGAGGGTGTCGGCGTCCTTGAGGGCCTTCTTCAGCTCGGCGACCGTCTTCTTCTTCTCCGGGCTGACCACGTAGTACGGCTCGAAGCCGCCGTCCACGTCCACCCCGAAGCGGCCGAACGGGCCCTTCTTCATCTCCGCCGGCAGGTCGCGCGGCACCGGGATGTCGCGGATGTGCCCCACCGAGGCCTGCACCACGAAGTCGTCGCCGAGGTACCGGCCGATGGTGCGAGCCTTGGCCGGGGACTCGACGATCACCAGATGCCGTCCGCCAGTCACGTTGATTCGTCCTTCCTCGCCGCGCACGTCGCGGCCCGTCCGCCGTGGTCCGCCACCGGGACCAGGGTCGCCGGCGAGGGGTTCCCCGCCCGGCGATGGTTCACGGTACACGCTCCGATGCAGTCCTCCTGCGCGGTTCCGGGGCGCGCAGCAGCAGCACCAGCGCCATCCACAGTGCCGTCCCGCCGCAGATCACCGCCACCGTGGTGCGGTACGCGGCCTGCTGATGGGCGGGCTCGTGCAGCACCAGCGGCAGCTCCAGTGCGGTGAGGGCCACCACGCCCAGGGCCAGCGCAGTGCACCCGGCCACCGCCAGCAGCAGCGCGATGAACGCCTCGCCGGGCGGCAGGGGGCCCCGATCGGCGGGGGAGGGGGCCCGGCGCTGCTGCACCGTGCCGTCCACCGCCAGCATCAGGAAGGTCCAGGCGGCCACCACCGCGATGGCCCCGGCCACATCACTGGCGCGGTGCCAGCCCAGGGCCAGGGTGCCGATGCCCGCACCCGCGGTCCACACCGTCCCCAGCACCGCCACCGGGCCCCGTGCCCTGCCGGCCACCAGCACCAGCGCCACCGCCGTGGAAGCCGCCAGCGTGGTGTGTCCGGAGGGGAAGGAGTTGGGGGTGATGTCGATGCCCGGCCCCAGGACGTCCCGGGTGACCACCAGGTGCTTGATCACCTGGGTGCTGAGGTTCGCACCGCCCACCAGCACGCCGAGGGGCACCAGCAGGTCCACGCGCCGTCGCAGCACCGCGATCACGGCGACGCAGGCCAGGGCCGCGAGCACCACTGGCAGGCTGACGGTTCCGGCCGCCAGACCCACTGCCTGGGAGACGAGGCCGGTGTCCAGCTGTGCGCCGCTGAGGGTGAGCTGGTCCAGGCGCTGCCCGGATGCAGTGCCCACCGCCACCCTGGCCAGCAGGACCACCATCGCGGCGAACGCCAGTGCCAGCAGGCCGCTGACGACCGGGCGGACCGGAACTGCGGGCCTGCGCCTCACAGCTCGAGCATCCCCGTGAGCAGCAGCTCGCGCAGCTGGGGCATCAGGCGCTCCTCGACCTGATCGGGGTCATCCCCGGTCAGGGCGCACACCGCGGCGATGGTCTGCCCCAGCGTGAGGGTGCCGTCGAGAGCCCCCACCGTTGCTGCGAGCACCTGATCCGCTGGGATCGTGCGGGCCAGACCGGCGCCCTGGACCAGCTCGATCAGGCTGGGGTCCCAGGCGCCGGGCACCAGGTGGCGCCGTTCGATGAGATCCGCGGCGCGTCGGGGCCGGGTTCGGGCGAGCTGCGCATCGTCCAGGGCGCGCAGGCGCTGCATCATGCGCAGTCCGGCTGCGAGGTGCCCGCCCAGGGAGCCGCTGCCGGTGCCGGTGGCCTGCTCGATGCGCATGGTGCCGGCGGGTCCGCCCGCCGGGGCGGGTGCGGGCGCGCCGGGAGTCGGGCCCGATCCCTCGGCAGCGACGGCGTCGGTCGGGGCAGCGGGCAAGGGGCGGCGCATCAGCACGTAGCCGAAGCCGATGTCGCGCACGTTGCGGCTCTCGAAGTCGTCCAGCCAGCCGTCGATGAGGCAGGGCCATTGCGGGTCGCGGGGCGTGATGCCCCCGTCGCGGGCCCAGGTGCCGGCGTACTGGGCGGGGTCCTCGCTCTCCCGCTGGATCACCCAGCAGTCCAGGCCCTCGGCCTGCGCGCGAGCGAGCCAGCGCCGCGGGTGCTGGTCCCACTCCTGACTGCCCGAGCGCTCCCAGTTGCCCAGCATCACGGCGGTGCCGCCCGGCGCGAGGTGCGCGGGCAGCGCCTCCAGCAGCTCGGCCAGCAGCGAGTCCCCGGCCCTGCCGCCGTCGCGGTACGTGAAGCGGTCGGCGTCGTCGCCGGGTGTGCGCGGGGTGATGACGAACGGGGGGTTGGAGACGATCAGGTCGAACGTCTCTCCGGCCACCGGGTCCAGCAGCGAGCCCTGACGCACCTCCACCTGCGCCCGGTTCAGGGCGGCGTTGAAGGCGGTGAAGGCCAGTGCCCGCTCGGAGAGGTCCGTGGCGATCACGTGCGTGGCATGGCGGGTCGCGTGCAGCGCCTGGATGCCGCTGCCGCAGCCCAGGTCCAGCACCCGGCGCACCCTCGCGCGCGGGGTGATGCGCGCCAGGGTGAGGGAGGCGCCGCCCACGCCCAGCACGTGGTCGGGCCGCAGAGCTGCCCCGGTGGCCAGCTCCGAACGGTCCGAGGCGATCCACCAGTCGATGTGGCCGTGGTCGTCCTGCGCGGAGTAGGGGGACAGGTCGATCGTCGCGTGCAGCAGGGAGGGGGCCCCGCCGGCTGCGGCCCGGCCAGCGGCGGGAGCCAGGATCCCCAGCTCCTGCGCGCCCTCGGTACCGAGGGTGGGCAGCACCTCGGCCACACGTGCGGCAGGCAGCTCCGCGCCCAGCGTGAACAGGGAGAACAGGATCGCCGCCGGATCCGATGCCCCGGCCAGCGCTCGCCGCGCAGGCAGGGGGTCCTCCCGGTGCAGGGCCGCCACGGCGACCTCGCCCAGCAGCTGTTCGGTGCGCTCGACGGTGTACCGGGCCCGGCTCAGGTCACCACGCAGCGCCTCCACCAGGTCGGGAAGCAGCTGCGGGGCCGCCGCAGGAGTGTCGGAGCGCATGGCTACGATTGTGCACCAGCAGTCGAGAGGCGGTGCCGGATGCGCGCAGGGAGGGCGGAGGATCTGCTCGCCGCGCTCAGTGCACCCCCACTGCGCAGCGGCTGCCTCACCCACGTGGAGCGGATCCCCGCCCGCACGGGCCGTCGTGGTAGCTTCCCCGCCTGGACCGATCCGCGCCTGGTGGAGCATCTCGGCGCCCGCGGCATCACCGCTCCGTGGACCCACCAGCAGCAGGCCGCCGAGCTTGCCCACGCCGGTCGCAGCGTGGTGCTGTCCACCGCCACCGCCTCCGGCAAGTCCCTGGCCTACCTGCTGCCGGTGCTCAGCGACATCGGCGCCCGGGAGTTGGATCCCGCGGCCCGCCGCGCCACCGCCCTGTACCTCGCCCCCACCAAGGCGCTGGCCGCCGATCAGCTCACCAACATCACCGCCATGACCGAGGGCGCCGGGCTGCGGGACGCCAGGGTCGCGGTCTACGACGGGGACACCCCCATCGAGCAGCGCCGCTGGATCCGCCGCCACGCCACCGTGGTGCTGTCCAACCCGGACATGCTCCACTTCGGCATCCTGCCCGGCCACGAGCAGTGGGCGAGCTTCTGGCGGGCCCTGCGGTACGTGATCATCGACGAGTGCCACAGCTACCGCGGCGTGTTCGGCAGCCACGTGGCGATGGTGATGCGCAGGCTGCGGCGCATCGCCGGCCACTACCGGGCCGAGCCCACCTTCATCCTGGCCTCCGCCACGACCGCCAACCCGGAGCTGCCCGCCTCCCGCCTGGTGGGCCTGGACGTCGAGGCCGTCACGGAGGACGGCTCGCCACGTGCGGGGCTCACGGTGGGGCTGTGGGAACCGGGCACGCGGGCGGTCGTCGACGGGCGCCGTCCAGCCGGTGACGACGGGCACCGCCCGGCCGACGGTCACGCGGGCGCCGGCGGCTCCGCCCCCGGATCCCGAGGCTCTGAGCACGGCCCGCTGGGCCAGGCCGCCGATGACCTGGGCCATGCCGTCGAGGGTTCGCGTGCGGCCGGTGGAGGTCGCACCGAGGAGCCGCTGCGTCGCTCCGCCACCACCGAGTCCGCGGCCCTGCTGGCCGACCTGGTGGCCAAGGATGTGCAGACCCTGGTGTTCGCGCGTTCCCGTCGCGGTGCCGAGCTGGTCGCCGGCGGCGCTCGCCGGATCCTGAACCAGCAGGCCGAGCAGACCTCCTCGCCCGCCCTGGCGGATCGGGCGCAGCGGGTGGCCGCCTATCGCGGCGGGTATCTCGCCGAGGAGCGCCGCCGCCTGGAGGATGACCTGCGCTCGGGGCAGCTGCGGGCACTGGCCTCCACCAACGCCCTGGAACTGGGCATCGACATCGCGGGACTGGACGCCGTGGTGATCGCCGGCTGGCCCGGCACCCGCGCCTCCCTGTGGCAGCAGTTCGGTCGCGCGGGCCGCCGGCAGGACGCGGGTGGGGCCGCCCTGGCGCTGTTCGTGGCCCGTGAGGATCCCTTGGACACCTACGTGGTGCATCATCCGGAGACGGTGTTCGGGGCCGAGGTGGAGGCCTCCGTGTTCGATCCGGCGAACCCGTACGTGATGACCCCGCACCTGTGCGCCGCAGCCGCCGAGCTGCCCATCCAGGTGGGCCAGGAGGAGATCTTCGGCCCCTCGGCACGGGAGCTGCTGGGCACCCTGGCGGCGCGCGGTGTGCTGCGCGCCCGCCCCACCGGCTGGTACTGGACCATGACCGAATCCGCGCACCACCTCACCGATCTGCGTGGCAGCGGCGGGGAGCCGGTGCGGATCGTGGAGAAGGGCAGCGGCACCCTGCTGGGCACGGTGGACGCCGCCAGCGCCCACACCCAGGTGCACGACGGGGCCGTCTACCTGCACCAGGGCAGGAGCTTCGTGGTGGACCAGCTGGACGTGGAGCGTGCGGTGGCGCTCGTGCACCGCGAGGACCCGCTGCACTCCACCCATCCGCAGTCCGCCTCCACCATCCGCATCCGGCAGACCGACCGGGAGACCGCATGGGCCAGCGGGGTGCGCCTGTGCTTCGGCACCGTGGACGTCACCGACCAGGTCACCGGCTACCAGGTGCGGGACGTGTACACCCAGGCGGTGCTGGCCCAGCACCCCCTGGACCTGCCACCGCGCACCCTTACTACCAAGGCCGTGTGGTGGGTGATCCCTCGTGCCACCACCGATGGTGCGCAGATCCCCGGTGAGGAGCTGCCCGGGGCACTGCACGCCGCCGAGCACGCTTCGATCTCCATGCTGCCGCTGCTGGCCACCTGCGACCGGTGGGACATCGGCGGGGTCTCCGCCGCCCATCACGAGGACACCGGTGAGCCCACGATCTTCGTGTACGACGGGGCTCCCGGCGGTGCCGGCTTCGCCGAGCGCGGGGCCGATGACGCCGCCGCCTGGCTGCGGGCCACGGCCGACATGATCGGGGAGTGCGGCTGCGAGGCGGGATGCCCGGCCTGCGTGGTCTCACCGAAGTGCGGCAACGGCAATGAGCCGCTGTCCAAGGCGCAGGCGCGGCGCCTGCTGGGACTGCTGCACCCGGCCGGGTGATCAGCGCGCGGGCCTCCCTGCGGCCGACGGGCCCGTGACCAGGCACTCAGCTCCATCTCCCGCTCCGGCGCCCGCTCCTTGCGCAGGAACGTCGGAGGCTGTGGGCTGGACCGTCGTGGATTCGCCGGGACAGGTTCACGATCACGGCACGTCCGTGGGGGAGGGGCCGGCCCGCGCCCGCGCCCCGACCGCCGGCAGCGGAGCGGCCGTCACCTCCACCTGCACCAGGACGTCCTGCCCCTGCACCTGACAGGAGCTGAGCAGCGCGTCGTTGCGGTCTGCGGCCTCGGCGGCGACCTGGCACGGCGCACTCGCGCCGACGGCCAGGGCGTCGGACGCAGCCAGGGCGGCCAGATCTGCGGCGGTGGCAGCCCGGGCCTGGGCGAGCATCCCGCTGCCCAGCAGGCCCGCGCCGGCGACCACCGCGCTCGCCGCTCCGGTCCAGGCAAGGACAGCGGCCGCTCCCGTGCTCATGGTGTCCCCTCGCCGGTCAGGTGCGGTTCCCGGCGGGCCGTGGCATCGGCGCTCAGCTCCCACCGGGCACCGGCGAGCGGGCCGGTGTCGACGTGAAGGGTGCGGGAGGTGGTGACCAGCACCCAGTGGCCGTCCCCGCCGATCGAGACCGTGACGTCCTCTCCGCCGATGCGGCGCGCCGTCGCGGTGGCCGTGGCCTCGTCCTCCCCCCGGGCGAGCTCGCGGGCGGCCCCACGGGCGGCGCTCTCGAGTCGCACCTGCGTGCTGATGCCGGTTCCCACCACCAGGATGACCAGCACCATCGCCACGATCACGGGGAGCACGACGGCGGTCTCCGCGGTGGCGGACCCCCGGTCGTCCCACAGACGGGACGACCGGGAGGACCGCGCGGTCACGAGCCCGAGGCGAGCGCCGAGGTGATGATGCCGAGCAGCAGCTCGCGCACCTCCCCGGACGCCAGCAGGGCCACCAGCACCGCTGCGAAGCCGCAGGCCGCCAGCACGGTGATGGCGTACTCGGCGGTCGAAGCGCCGGTCTCGTCGCTGAGTGCACGCCGGAGACGGCGGTGCATCGTGCGGATCGTCGTGGACATGGTGTCTCCTTCGGTCAGGGACGGCGGGTGCCGTCCGATGGAGGCGACGGGTGTCGCCGGATCGGGGCAGCGTCGTGCTGCCGGGGACCCCCCGCGGATGCGGGGAGCCCGACCGGGCCCGGGTGAGCGGGACCGGGGTGCGAGGGGACGTGGCGGTCACGTCCCGGTGAGGGTGATGGCACCGCCCAGCAGCGACATGACGGTGGGGATGATCCCCAGCACCACGAACGCGGGCAGCAGGGTGAGACCGGTGGGCAGTACGAGGCGCACGGCCAGCCGGGCGGCACGCTCCTCCGCGTCGCGGGACCTGCCTCGGCGGGCATCCTGGGCGGAGGAGCGCAGCGCTCCGGCGAGGTCGGCCCCGGCGGCCTGGGCCAGCACGGCGGACTGCCCCAGCGCCGCGAACTCCGCGGGCAGCTGGGCCGTGGCGATCGCCGCCGGCACTCCGGCGCGCAGTGATCCCGCCGCCCGCGCGAGGGCCTCGGCATCGGCACCGGGGGAGAGGGACGCCGCGACCGCCTCGATCGCGGTGGGCAGAGGAGACCCCGCATCGAGGGCTCCGGCGATCAGCTCGAGCACCACGGACGGGTCGACGTCCTGGGCCGCGGGTGGATCGGCTCGGCGGATCAGCCGATGCATCCACCACCAGCCCGTTCCGGTCAGCAGCAGTCCCGCGCCTCCGAGCAGCGTGCCCGTTCCAGGGGTGAGCAGCAGGCGGAGCGGGTCCCCTCCCAGCAGCATGCCCAGGCCCAGCCCGGCGAGGGGAAGGACCAGCAGGATCCGGGCAGTGGACCGGGGCCCCGCGAACGCGGTGCGACGGGCCAGGGCGGAATCGTGCAGGTCTCGCACCGCGGTGGCCAGTCCCTGCAGGACCCCCGCGGTAGGAGCTCCTGTCCGTTCGCACACCGCCAGTGCCGCTCCCAGGGAGCCGACGGCTGGCGACCCCCTCAGGGACCCGCTCGCCACGCGTCGCGGATCCCCGCCTGCCGCGACGGCACGCGCGAGGTCCGCCAGCTCCCCGTCGGGAAGGGACCGGGCCACGGCGCTCCAGGCCTGCCGCAGCCCGGATCCTGCCCCGATCACGGCCGCCAGACGTTCGACCATCAGGGCGATGTCCAAGGCCCCTGGCCGCACGGCGCGGGTGAGCCCGCCGGAGGAGGGGCCGCGCGATCTGCCCGGCACCGGTGGCGCCAGCACCCACACCAGCAGGAGTACCAGGGGTGCCACCAGCCAGCCCGGGCCGAGACCCGTTCCCATCAGGCGGCCCTCCTGCGAGCAGGGGCGGCGGCCGGTGACGGGGACACGGATGCCCGGCCCGCGTCGAGCCGTCGCGCGAGGGCGGCGGCGGCGGGGCCCTCCACCAGGCCATCGGCGTGGGCGCGCAGTGCCGTGGTGCTGGTGAGAAGACCGTCCTTGCCGCGGTGCAGAAGAGCGATCTCCTCGACCCTGCGCTGTGCACCGTCGCGCCCCAGATGCAGCACCACCTCCAGGGCACTGCTCACCTGCGCCGCCAGTGCGCCACGGTCGAGCCCGCCGAGAGCGCCGAGGGCTTCGAGACGTACGGGTACGTCCTGTGCGGTGTTCGCGTGAACGGTGCCGCAGCCGCCCTCGTGCCCGGTGTTCAGCGCCTGCAGCAGCTCCCGGATCTCCGCTCCGCGGCACTCGCCCAGCACGATGCGATCCGGACGCATCCGCAGGCACTGCCGCACCAGGGAGGCCAGGTCCACGGCCCCAGCGCCCTCACTGTTGGCATGACGGGACTGCAGGTGCAGTACATGGCAGTGATCCACGGCCAGTTCGAGGACGTCCTCCACCACGATGATCCGCTCACTCACCGGGACCTCCCTCAGCATGGCTGCCAGCAGGGTGGACTTCCCGGTCCCGGTGCCGCCGGTCACCAGGAAAGGCACCCGTGCCTTGATCACAGCGGAGAGGACCGCTCGCAATGCCGGGCCGAAGGCGCCCAGCTGCTGCAGGCCATCCAGATCCAGACGGTGCGCCGCCGGCAGGCGGAGCGAGATGATCGCCCCGCCGGTGGACAGCGGTGGCAGCACCGCATGGAACCGGATCCCTGACGGCAGGTGGGCATCCGCCCATGGCACGGCGTCGTCCAGGCGCCGACCCCCGGCCGTTGCGAGTCTCACCGCGAGATCGCGCGCCTGGGCGGGGCCGAGCTGGACCGCTGCCTCCCGCAGTCCGTGCTCGCCGTCGACCCAGACCCGGCCGTCGTCGTTGACCAGGATGTCGGTGACTCCGGGGCCCGCCAGTGACTGCAGTGGCCCCAGCCCGTCGATGTGGTCCCGCACCTTGGCCGTGAGCTCGAGAGTGGAGGCCGCGCCCAGTACTCGTCCGTCCTGACGCAGCAGCCGTGCGACGCGGGGAACGTCCACCGTGCCGGGGCGCTGCACCAGGTCCTCGCGCACCAGTTCCAGCAGGTGGTCGAGCTCCGGGGGAGCCGGCGGCGGGGTGAGGGACGGAGCTGTCATGAGCGCAGCCCTCCTGTGCTCCCGTTCCCGCCTGCCTCGAGCAGGGAGGTCAGGAAGGAGCGGCAGGCCCGATCGGCGCCGCCTCGGCGCACGTCCAGCAGCGGGACGGCGCCCGGGGCGCTGTCTCGGAACGACATGGCGAGGGGGAGGCGCAGATCGGTTGCCACCTCGGAGGGCGAGAGCGGCCCGCGCCTGCGCACCGCCACGGAGGAGAGTCCGTGCGGGAGCGCCCACTGGCGAAGACGACGTGCGGCGGCCCGGACGGCGTGATCGGTTGCGGGAACCACGATGAGCAGACGGTCGAGGTGCGTCGCGGCGACGGGAACCAGAGCGGGGGAGAGGTCCACCACCACGGTGCCTCCAGCGGGCTCGAGGGCGTGGAGTGCGTGCTCGAGCCCCGAGGGGTCCGGGCCAGGGCCGTCGCCGGCGACCAGCAGACGCACCTCGTCCACCACCGGCAGCGCCTGGCGCAGTGCTTCGCCGTCGGTGCTGCCGACGGTGGCCACGTCCTGCCAGCCGACATCCGGGTGCTGGGGTGCCTCCACCAGCAGGTCCAGCCCACCACCCAGCGGATCCGCATCCACCAGCAGCGCGTTCCCGTGGCGTGTGGCGGCCGCGGCCAGGCGGGCCGCCAGGCTGGAAGCGCCGGCACCCCCGCAGCCACCGGCCACGCCCAGCAGCAGGGAGCGGCGTCGGGGGCGGGCGGCACGGGCCAGATGGGTGAGCAGGGAGTCGGACTCCGCCGGCAGCCGCAGCACTGCTCGTGCCCCGTTCTCGAGAGCGGAGCGCCACTGCTCCTGGCTGATGGTGGGCGCGTCCGTGAGCATCACCAGTGCGGCCTCGGGAACCGTCGGCAGATCATCGGCCAGAGGCGGCTCCGCCTGGGCGAGCACGACGGCGACCGTGCTCACGTTGGTCGATCCGGCGTCCACCAGCTCCAGGCCGACGGCGGTGGCATGGTCGTGGGCGAGTTCGCGCAGCGGGCCAGCCGGCCCCACCCATAGAGCGCACGTGCCCCGTTCCTGGACGCTGCCGTCCACGGGGCGCTGCGGTGCATGCGGGCGGGGGAAGCGGGACCGGGGTCGGGGCCCCCGTGATCCAGGACGAAGGTCCCTGGCCGCGCCGGTGGCCCACGCCGAGGTCGCCGCTGTGGTGCCGGCGGCCTGCGATGGAGCGAAAGTGCTGGTCATGCAGCCATCGTTGCTGCATCCCGTGGAGGGCGACAGTGCTTCGCGCCGATCGTGGACAACCCAGCATTGGGGAGGAACCCGAGGTCACGCACACCCCTTGCGCGCTCGCCCGGCGCGACGTAGTGTGATCTGCACAACGACGAATACCGTCAACGGAACCCACGTGCGACTGGTCCCCGCAACGGACCGGCTGCGAGGCGTCGAAAGCGCCACCGCAACCATCACACATGGCACGCCTGATCCCGT
>NZ_JALXKT010000023.1:0-43318 GCF_025144775.1 Brachybacterium sp. p3-SID957
CCCCTGCCCGTCCGCCACCACTGTCGGAGCGGTTTCCCTCTCACCGCTTGCCGTGGCTGCCGTAGCGCGGACCCCGTTTCGCCGTCGGCCATGGCTGCCGCAGCGCGGACCCCGTCTCGCTGTCGGCCATGGCTGCCGCAGCGCGGACCCCGTCTCGCTGCCGGCCATGGCTGCCGCAGCGCGCGTTGCTCTCACCTCGGTGGTGGGAGACTGGGAGCATGAACGCCGATGCCCGCTACCTCCGTCAGATTCGCCTGCCCCAGGTGGGCACCGCCGGCCAGGAGAAGCTCGGCTCCGCGCGGGTCGCGGTGATCGGTGCGGGAGGCCTGGGAGCTCCCGTCCTCTCCTACCTCGCGGCGGCCGGGATCGGGTCGATCACGGTGATCGACGCGGACACCGTCGACGTCTCCAACCTGCATCGACAGGTCATCCACCGCACCGACGCGGTGGGACAGTCCAAGGCCGTCAGCGCCGTGCAGCACCTGCAGGCGCTGAACCCCGAGGTGGAGCTGCGGGCCGTGGTGGACACCCTCACCCCCGCAAACGCCCTGGAGATCCTGGGAGGGCATGACCTGGTGCTGGACGGCACCGACAACTTCCCCACTCGCTACCTCGCCTCCGATGCCTGCGAGATCCTGGACCTGCCGCTGGTGTGGGGATCGATCCTGGGCTTCACCGGCCAGGTGAGCCTGTTCCACTGCGCCGGGGGCACGGGGGTCACCTATCGCGACGTGCATCCGGTGCCGCCGCGCCCCGGTGAGGTGCCCAGCTGCTCCGAGGCCGGGGTGCTGGGGATGCTGTGCGGCGTCATCGGATCCACCATGGCGATGGAGGCGGCCAAGCACATCCTGGGGGTGGGGGAGACCCTGCACGGCCGCATCGCCCTGTACGACGCACTGGCCGCTCGCTGGACCGAGATCCCCGTGGCCCGTGATCCTGGCCGGGCGCCGGTCACCGAGCTGGAGGACCTCACGCTCACGTGCGGGCTGCCCGGACCCACGGGTCCCGCCACCGACGAGGTCACGGCCGAGGAGCTGGCCGGCCTGCTCGCCTCCGGGGTGCGGGTGATCGACATCCGCGAGGACGACGAGGTGGCCCGCGGGATGCTCGCGGAAGCTGAGCACATGCCCATGGGCGTTCTGTTGAGGGGCGATGCCACCGGCGACGACCCTGACGCGGGCGACGGGACAGACAACGACGGTGCTGCGGGCGATGCTGCTGTCGGCGATGCTGCTGTCGGCGGTGCTGCAGGGGGTGCCCATCCGCTCCAGGGCGCCGTCCTCTACTGTGCGGCCGGCACCCGCTCCGCGAGCACCCAGCGCACCCTCGCTGGGCGCGGCATCACGGTGCGCTCCCTGGCAGGGGGCTTCGAGGGGCTGCGCGATCGCGCCGACGTCCTCGGACTGCAGATCACCACGCCCTGAGCACCGGTTACGGGCGAGTACGTTCCCGTTTCTGGAAGCTGGCCGCCCGGTATTGCTCGCCGTGCACCGGTTACGGGCGAGTACGTTCCCGTTTCTGGAAGCTGGCCGCCCGGTATGGCTCACCGTGCACCGGTTACGGGCGAGTACGTTCCCGTTTCTGGAAGCTGGCCGCCCGGTATTGCTCACCGAGCCGGAAGGGCGCAGGGATCAGCCGCCGGCGACCGGCGCAGGGATCAGCCGCCGGCGAAGGGCGGCAGCACGTCGATGCGATCGCCGTCCTTGAGGGCACGGGAGTGATCGGTACAGGAAACGGCATTCACCAGCAGGCTGGAGCGCTCGATCGCGGTCGCGGCCTGCGGGGATGCTCCTGAGGTGAGGTCGGCGATGGCCTCGGCCACCGTGCTGCCGCGCACCAGGGCGGTGTCGGAGCCGTACTCGGCTGCCGCCCCGGCGAACAGGCGCACTGTGATGGTCGCGGTCCTGTCCTCGGCAGCGGATCCGCTGCCGGTCACAGAGGCTTCGGCGGGGGTCGTGGCTTGTGCGGCCTGGGTGTCCTGGGTGGCCTGTGCTATCCGGGTGTCCTGCGCTGCGTGGGCGCCCCGCGAGGGGGTGGTGGGGGTGGTCACGGTCTCCTCCTGGTCGTCGCGGCGGGCTCAGCCGCCGATGGCGCTCATCGGGCGGTCGGGCTGTACGAAGTCCTTCGAGTTCATGCCGTGGCCGGCCTTCTTGCCCCACTGGGCGGCCCGCCAGATCCGGGCGATCTCCTCGTCGCTGCCTCCGCCGCGCAGGGCACCGCGCAGGTCGGTCTCCTCCCGGGAGAACAGGCAGGTGCGCACGCGGCCCTCGGCGGTGAGGCGGGTGCGGCGGCAGTCGGCGCAGAACGGACGGGTCACCGAGGCGATGATGCCCACCTGGCCCCGATGCGCGCCGCTGGAACGGTCGGTGACCTCGTACAGCTCGGCGGGGGCACCGTTGCGGGGCTCCTCGGCGGCGGTGAGCTCGAAGCGGTCGGCCAGGATGCCGTGCACGTCGGCCGCGGTGATCATGGAGGTGCGGTCCCAGATCCGGTCCGCATCCAGCGGCATCTGCTCGATCACCCGCAGCTGCAGGCCGCGGTCCAGGCACCAGTCCAGCAGGTCCGGCAGCTCATGGTCGTTCACCCCGGGCAGCAGCACGGCGTTGACCTTGATCGGGTCCAGGCCCGCCCGGCGCGCACCGTCGATGCCCTCCAGCACCCGGTGCAGCAGGGGGCGGCGGCTCATCCGCTCGAAGGTCTCGGAGACCACGGTGTCCAGGGAGACGTTGATGCGGTCCAGACCCGCCGCCTTGAGCTTCGCGGCTCGCACGTCCAGGCCGATCGCATTGGTGGTCAGAGAGATGTTCGGGCGGGGGCGCAGGGCAGCCACCCCGGCGATGATCTCGTCAAGGTCCGGGCGGGTGAGGGGCTCGCCCCCGGTGAAGCGCACCTGGTCGATGCCCAGGTGCTCCACGCCGATGCGTACCAGGCGCACCACCTCATCGACCGAGAGCATCTGGTCCTTGGCCAGGAAGGTGAGCCCGGAGGCGGGCATGCAGTACGTGCAGCGCAGGTTGCAGAAGTCGGTGAGGGACAGGCGCAGGTCCGTGGCCTCGCGACCGAAGCGGTCCACCAGGGCATCGGTGGCCGGGCGATCGGAGACGTCCGGCAGCGACGGCGCGGTCGCGTCGGTGCTGCGCGGCTTGGGCATCCCCAGTCCCACTCGGCGAGGGCTCACGCTGCATCACTCCCATCGGCCCGGCGGGTGATGCCGGGCGTCCGAATAGCATAGGAGGTATCCGGCGGAGGCACACGGATCGGTGCCGTGTGCCATATCGAGCCTCCGCTCCCTGCGCCCGAGCCCCGCGCCGGAGGGCCACCGCGCCATACTGGTCTGGAGACCCAGTCACACCGGAGAGGCGGCCATGTCAACAGGCACACCAGGCTCCCCCGCGGGCACCGCGGGTCGGCAGCGCACCCCTTTGGCCGACCACGTGGCTGATGCCGTCGCCCTGCTGGCCGCCGTGCGCCGCACTGAGCGGATCGCCGTGGGGGCAGGAGCCGTCGGCAGGGTCGCCGCAGCGGACCGTCGGGCGGCGGTCGACGTACCGGGCCACGACAACTCCCAGATGGACGGATACGCCGTGGCGCTCGCCGACCTGGATGGCCCGACAGGCACCCCCCGTGCGCCGGGGACTCCCGTCACCCTGACGCTGGCGGCCACCATCGCTGCCGGCGACCCGCCTGTGGACCATCGGCCGGGCACGGCGGCCCCCATCATGACCGGAGCGCCCATCCCGCGCGGCGCCGACGTGGTGATCCCGGTGGAGGAGAGCGAGCGCGGCAGGTTCGACCCCGCCGGCGCCACCGGCACCCCCGACACCGTCACCGGCACCCCCGGCACCCCCGACACCGTCACCGGCGCCCCCGCCCAGAGTCCCGCTACCGTCACCCTGCGCCCCGCCGGAACCGAGGCGGGCCGCTACGTGCGCCGCCGCGGCTCGGACACCCACCACGGGGATGTGATCCTGCGTGAGGGGCAGGTGCTCACCCCGGCGCGCCTCGCCCACCTGTCCACCTGCGGCGTGGGCGAGGTGGAGGTGATCGCCCCGGTGCGCGCGATCGTCTTGTCCACCGGCAGCGAGGTCGCCGCCCCCGCGGCCGGCGCCGAACTCGCCGAGGGCGCCACCTTCGACGCCAACGGACCGGGACTGGCCGCCGCCCTCACCGCCGCCGGTGCCGACGTGGTGCACGTCGGCTCCGTGCCCGACGACGCACGGAAGCTCCTGGAGGCGCTGCTCCGGCTGGTCACGGAGAACGAGGCCGAGCTGATCGTCACCAGCGGTGGGGTGAGCATGGGGGCCTTCGAGGTGGTGCGCCACGCCGCCCAGCACGAGGGCGTCACGCTCACCTTCACCTCCGTGGCGATGCAGCCCGGTGGCCCCCAGGGGATCGGCACCCTGGACCGGGCAGGCTCCGACGGCCTGCCCGCCGCGCGCATCCCGTGGCTGGCCTTCCCCGGCAACCCTGTCTCCGCCCTGCTCAGCTGCGAGCTGATAGCGCGCCCCGCCCTGGGGGCGCCCGCCCGCACCACGCTGCGCCTGCCCGTGCAGCTCGAGAGCGAGGAGACGTCCCCCAAGGCGCTGGCACAGTACCGCCGCGCCCGGGTGATGCCCTCGGGCCACGTGCGACTGGTGGGGGGAGCCTCCTCCCACCTGATCGGAGGCTTCGCCCAGGCTGATGCCCTGGTGCTGGTGCCCGTGGGCACCGGCCACCTGCGCGACGGTGACGTGGTGGAGACCATCCTGCTTCCCGGAGGAGAACGATGACCCAGGATCCCGCGAGCCCGCCCCAGGGCCTCTCGCACGTGCGCGCCGACGGCTCCGCGCACATGGTCGACGTGACCGAGAAGGCCACCACCTCCCGTCGGGCCACTGCCCGTGCGATCCTGCGCACCCGCCCCGACGTGGTGGCCCGCATCGCCGACGGCGACCTGCCCAAGGGTGAGGCCCTGCCGGTGGCCCGCATCGCCGGGATCATGGGCGCCAAGCGCACCAGCGACCTGATCCCGCTGTGCCATCCGCTGCCGCTGTCCGGCATCGAGATCGACCTGGAGCCGCGCGAGGACCGGGTGGAGATCACCGCCACCGTGCGTACCAAGGGCGTGACGGGCGTGGAGATGGAGGCCCTGACCGCGGCGTCGATCGCCGCACTGACCGTGTACGACATGATCAAGGCCGTGGACCACCTGGCCGTGATCGAGGAGGTCTTGGTGCTGGCCAAGTCCGGCGGAAAGAGCGGCGACTGGCGCCGGGAGGACCGGTCGGCCCAGCCCGCCGAGCCCCCGGAATCCGCCCAGTCCGCCGGGCTCCCGGAATCCGCCCAGCCCGCCGAGCCCCCGGAATCCGTCCAGTCCGCTGAGCACACCCGGCCCACTGAGCCCGTGGTGCCCGCCGAACCCGCGGAGCCCGCGACCGACGAGGAGAAGACCCGATGAAGCAGATGCCCGCTCGGCGCACCGACGCCGACTGCACAGCCCGCGACGAGGATGCCCCCGCCCCCGCCCTCACCGGCACCGCCCGTGTGGTGATCGCCTCCACCCGAGCCTCCGACGGCACCTACGAGGACCGCACCGGCCCGCTGCTGGTGCAGTGGCTGCAGGGGCGCGGCCTGGACGAGGTCACCAAGGTGCTGGTACCGGATGGCCCCGAGGTGGGAGAAGCGCTCGCCGCAGCCGTCGCCGACGGCGTGGACGTGATCATCAGCTCCGGCGGCACCGGGATCAGCCCCACCGACGTCACCCCCGAGCAGACCGCCCCGCTGATCGAGAGGGAGATGCCCGGTGTGCTCGAGGCGGTGCGCCGCATCGGCGCGCAGAAGTCCCCGGCCGCCGTGCTCAGTCGAGGCCTGGCCGGCATGGCCGGCCGCAGCTTCGTGGTGAACCTGCCCGGCTCCCGTGGCGGGGTCAAGGACGGCATCGCCGTGCTGGACCCGATCCTCGACCACCTGCTGGAGCAGCGCGATGGCGGAGGACACGAATGATGGCACCGGACCCGGCTGCACCGTCGGATCCGGACCCGGCTGCACCGTCGGATCCGGACCCGGCCGCGCCGTCGGCAGCGGATCCCGGGCCCGGGCCCACGCCCTTCGGAGCCGACCCCGGTCAGCTGCGCGTGCCGGAGGACCCTCCCATCGGCCCCGCCCCTGATCGGGTGCGCCACGCACAGGTCACCGAGCAGCCCGTGTCCGTCACCGCGCTCGCCCGCGCGGTGGCCGATCCGCGCTGCGGCGCCGTGGTCACCTTCGACGGCGTGGTCCGCGACCATGACGGCGGCAAGGGCGTGGATCGCCTGGAGTACTCCGGGCACCCCGGCGCGGGCGAGGTGATCGTCGAGGTGGCACGTGAGATCGCCGAGCGCTACCCCGACACGGTGATCGCCCTCGCCCACCGCGTGGGGCCGCTCGCGATCGGTGAGACCGCACTGGGCTGCGCGGTCGCGGCCCCGCACCGCAAGCAGGCCTTCGCCGCCTGCGACGACCTGGTGGACACGGTCAAGCAGCGCTTGCCGATCTGGAAGCACCAGCACTTCGCTGACGGCACCGATGAATGGGTGGGCGCCCTGGGATGACGGGGGGATCAGAGACCAGGTCGACGCCACCGGGCTTCGCATGGACCCAGGACCACGACTACCTGTGGGGTCGCGGCGGGGCAGTTCCTGCTCGCCCTCGGCGTGCGGGAGGAGACCGTCCGTCCCCCCGGTCGGCTGCGACCGATCTACGCACGCTGGAAGGCGCTGGAGGAGGCGCTCCAGCGACTGGACCGTGAGGGCATTCCCACCGAGATCCTCGGCGCGAACAGGCACCGCGCACGACCCACCGACAGTGCCGATGTCACCTGCTGGCAACCTGCGGTCGCTACTCTCGACGCCATGCGCATCCTGCACCTGAGCGACACCCACCTGTACGGCGATCCCACCGCTCGTCACTACGGGCGCATCGACACCGCGGCCGCCCTGCGCGGCGTGCTGGACCGCCTGGCGGGCCTTGAGGGCGTGGACCTGGTGGTGCACAGCGGGGACGCCTCCGAGGATGGCACGGTGGAGAGCTACCGCAGGCTGCACGCCCTGCTGGACCCCTTCGCCGCAACTCTCGGTGCGCCCCTGGTGGTCGCGATGGGCAACCACGACGATCCCGCCGCCTACGCCCAGGTGGCAGGCCCCGGGGACCACGACCCCCGCTACCAGGACCGCGTGATCACCACGGTCGGCGGAGCCCGGGCGGTGGTGCTGGACTCGAGTGTCCCCGGTGCCGGCTACGGCCACCTGGATCCGGCCCAGCTCGAGTGGCTGCGCAGCGTTCTGGCCGAGCCCTCCGTGGGTGGAACGGTGCTGGTGGTGCACCATCCCCCGCTGACGGCCGCCACCCGGATGCTGCGCGCCCTCGACCTCGACGGGGTGGACGAGCTGGCCGAGGTGCTCGTCGGCACCGATGTGCGGGCGATCCTCTCGGGGCACTACCACCACGAGATGACCGGGCAGCTCGCCGGGATCCCCGTGCACGTGACCCCTGGCATCACCAACGTGGTGGATCCGGTGGCGGCGGGGGATCACGAGAGGTCCCTGGCCCTGTCCGGTGCGAGCATCCTCCAGATCGACGCGAACGGGACGGCCCCGGGGATCATCACCTCCCTGTGGCCCAATGCCGGGGACACCGGAGGGGACACCGACGGTGACGTGCGGGTGCCGGTCTACGACTTCGGACCCGAGGACGTGCAGGCGATCATCGACGCCGCCGGGCGCTGAGAGCCGTCGACCACGTCGCCGTCCGCAGCCGGAGCGGCGACCGCACTGCCGGCCACACGCCCGGCGCCGCCGAGCTCCATCACCCGGTGCATGCCCGCGCGGGTGAAGGGGAGGATCTCGGTTCATTGTTGCTGCCTTCACAAAAAGGGGGTGACCTGGTGCGCAGGAGGAAGTCGGGGGAGTCGTTAGCACTCATCTTGCATGAGTGCCAGCGTAGTTCTAGAGTTGCCCTCGTTGGCAGTCGACGGCACAGAGTGCCAGAAGCCGCCAGAGGGATCCTTCCCGGTCGGCACCGCGACGACGATCAGGATCGGGATCCCGCACCCCGAACTCACAGAGTCATCTCTTCATGAAGGAGTGAGCCGCATGTCGGTCTCCATCAAGCCCCTCGAGGACCGTGTCGTCATCAAGCCGCTCGAGGCGGAGCAGACCACCGCTTCCGGCCTGGTCATCCCGGACACCGCGAAGGAGAAGCCCCAGGAGGGCGAGGTCGTCGCCGTCGGCGAGGGCCGCTTCGACGAGCAGGGCAAGCGCATCCCGGTCGACGTCAAGGTGGGCGACAAGGTCGTCTTCTCCAAGTACGGCGGCACCGAGCTGAAGTACGGCGACCAGGAGTACCTGGTGCTGGGCTCGCGCGACATCCTCGCGATCATCGAGAACTGAACGGACTGAGGTCTAGATCCACATGGCGAAAGAGATCATCTACGACGAGCAGGCTCGTCGCGCCCTGGAGCGCGGAGTCGACAAGCTCGCCAACACCGTCCGCGTGACGCTGGGGCCCAAGGGCCGCAACGTCGTGCTGGACAAGAAGTGGGGCGCCCCCACGATCACCAACGACGGCGTGACCATCGCCCGTGAGATCGAGCTCGAGGATCCCTACGAGAACCTCGGTGCCCAGCTCACCAAGGAGGTCGCCACCAAGACCAACGACGTGGCGGGCGACGGCACCACCACCGCCACCGTGCTGGCCCAGGCGCTGGTCCACGAGGGCCTGCGCAACGTGGCCTCGGGTGCGGCTCCGGCCTCGCTCAAGCGCGGCATGGAGAAGGCCGTGGAGGCCATCTCCGCCAAGCTCGGCGAGATCGCCATCGAGGTCGACGGCAAGGAGCAGATCGCGAACGTCGCGGCCGTCTCCAGCCAGGACCGCGAGATCGGCGAGCTGCTGGCCGAGGCCTTCGACAAGGTCGGCAAGGACGGCGTCATCACGGTGGAGGAGTCCTCCACCACCGCGATGGAGCTCGAGTTCACCGAGGGCATGCAGTTCGACAAGGGCTTCATCTCCCCGCACTTCGTCACCGACGCCGACCGTCAGGAGGTCGTGCTCGAGGACGCCCAGGTGCTGCTGCACCAGGGCAAGATCTCGGCCGTCGCCGACATCCTGCCGCTGCTGGAGAAGGTCGTCGAGGGCGGCAAGCCGCTGTTCGTGATCGCTGAGGACGTCGACGGCGAGGCCCTGTCCACGCTGGTCGTCAACAAGATCCGCGGCACCTTCAAGGGCGCCGCCGTGAAGGCCCCCGCCTTCGGCGACCGCCGCAAGGCGATGCTGCAGGACATCGCGGTGCTCACCGGTGCCCAGGTCGTCACTTCCGATCTGGGGCTGGACCTGAAGACCGTCGGCACCGAGGTGCTCGGCCACGCCGGCCGCGTGGTGGTCACCAAGGACACCACCACCATCGTGGGCGGTGCCGGTGACGAGCAGGCCGTGGCCGATCGCGTCGCGCAGATCCGCGCCGAGATCGCGAACACCGACTCCGACTGGGACCGCGAGAAGCTCCAGGAGCGCCTCGCCAAGCTCGCCGGCGGCGTGTCCGTCATCAAGGTGGGCGCCCACACCGAGGTCGAGCTCAAGGAGAAGAAGATGCGCATCGAGGACGCGGTCTCCGCGACTCGTGCGGCCATCGAGGAGGGCATCGTGGCCGGTGGCGGCAGCGCCATCGTCCAGGCGGCCTCCGCTCTCGAGGGCGACCTGGGGCTGTCGGACGATGAGGCCGTCGGCGTGCGTGCGGTCGCCAAGGCCGTCGCCGAGCCGCTGCGCTGGATCGCCGAGAACGCGGGCCACGAGGGCTACGTCGTGGTGGAGAAGGTCAAGGCCGAGAAGGTCGGCCACGGCCTGAACGCCGCCACCGGCGAGTACGTCGACCTGGCCGAGGCCGGCATCATCGACCCGGTCAAGGTCACCCGCTCGGCGCTGCGCAACGCGGCCTCGATCGCGGGTCTGGTCCTGACCACCGAGACCCTCGTGGTCGACAAGAAGGACGAGGACGAGTGATCGTCTGATCGTCCGGCCGGTCGGTCGACCGGCGGGTCACCCCCGCTGTCGGCCCTGACCTGCCGACAGGCAGCGGGCCGCACCGAACCCCGGTGCGGCCCGCTCCGTCATTCCCGCTGTGGAGGCGCCACGCCCCCTCCACGTGCTCGCGGCAGGGCACGAGCGCCGCGACAGCCTAGAATCAGGGTGCATCGAGCCGCTGGCGGCTCGATGACGAGCTGGGACGGAACCGGTGCGACCCTCCGTCGTGCCGCTGGACAGGAGGACCTGTGGTCGGAAGTCGCGAGGTGCAGCCACCGGCTGACGCGAACGCACCCACCCGGACCTTCAGCCCACCCGGCCGGGTCATCCTGGGTACCCTGCTGATCGCGCTGGTGTTCGTGGTGGTGCTTGAGTTCCTGGTGATCATCAGCTTCGTGGGGCAGAAGCTGTGGCGGGACCCCGAACTCGCCCGCGACCCGCTGTTCACCCTGCCCCTGCTGCTGTGGGTGGCCGTGGCCGTGATCGCCGCGGTGACCGTGCTGAGAGTGTTCACCGCCTGGTTGCAGGTCAACGAGAAGGGCTTCCGGCTGCAGGGGCTCTGCCGCACCACCATCGAGGCCCAGTGGAGGGACGTGGGGCGTGTGATCGCGGTACGGGACATCGACCGGGGAGCCACCCCGGCCGAGATGCTCGACACCGCGGATACCAGCTACGACGGTGTGTACCTGCTGGATAAGCGGGACCAGCGGATGCTGGCCGTCTCCAGCCGACTGTTCGGTCCGCGCGCGCAGGAGGCCGTGCTGCGCTGTGCCGGTGAGGCGGGAACCCCCGTGGACCACTACGACGCCCTCACGCCGCGGGAGCTGCGCGATCAGGTCCCGCAGGCCCTCACCTTCATCGATAGGCACCCGAACCTGCTGCTGCTGGGGCTGATCGCGTTCTACGTGTTCCACAACGTGTTCACCTTCGTCGTGTGGGGGCTGTGAGCCCGTCCCCCGAACCCGGCCGCGATCCCGGCCCCGAGCTCGGTCGGCCCGGCCGAGCCGCCCGGAGGCGCTCCCGTCGCATGCCGCCCCCGCTGCCGCAGCGAGAGGGACTGGACCCGGTCCGCTACCGGATCCCGAACCCCGCAGCGACCCCTCCCGGCCGGGGTGCGCACGGCCCCGAGCCCGCCCCCGCTCCTCGGGGAAGCCACGTTCCGGGGACCACGGCCCTGGCCGGTCTGCGCCAGAGATACCCCGCCCTGGCCGATCCAGCCGCGACTCCGCTCGAGCAGCGCTTCGCCCGCGGTGACATCGTGCGTGCCGACGGCACCGCGTGGGCGGCCGAGGATGTCCTGCAGCCCGGGGACGAGCTGTGGTTCCACCGCGAACTCCGCCAAGAGCACGTCCCTGATGTCGACCTGGTGATCCTGCATCAGGACGAGCACCTGCTGGTGGTGGACAAGCCGCACGACATGGCCACCATGCCGCGCGGCGCCCACGTGCTCTCCAGCGCCCTGGTGCGGCTGCGCGGGAGCACCGGCATCACCACGCTCAGCCCCCTGCATCGCCTGGACCGCCGTACCGCCGGCGTGCTGGCCTTCGGCGTGGATCCTGCCGAACGCAGTGCCTACCAGGAGCTGTTCGCCCGCCGTGAGGTGCTCAAGGAGTACCTGGCGTGGGCGGGCCCCCTCGCAGGGAGCGGGACGGCGGCGGTAGCCGTGCCCCGCGTGACTCCGGCGCTGCCCACCGCCGTCGGTGAGCGGACCTTGCTTCGGGATCGCCTGGTCAAGGAACACGGCGATCTGCTCGCCCGCGTGGTGCCAGGGGAGCCCAATGCGGTCACCGAGGTCGAGGTGGCCGCCGTCGAGTTGGACGGCACCCTCACCCTGCGGCTGCGACCGCTCACCGGCCGCACCCACCAGCTGCGCGCGCAGCTCGCCTCCCGAGGCATGCCCATCGTGGGGGAGGACCTCTACCCCACGCCTCGCGATCCGGTCGGGCCGCTGCACCTGCTGGCCCGCTCCCTCGCCTTCACCGACCCCGTCACCGGGCAGGAGCGACGGTTCACCTCCGCACTCGACCTGCCGGGGCCCCCTCATGAACGGCGACATCGACGGTGAGAGCCCGCGGTCGGCCCCGTACCCTGGGAGGGTGACGACCGGTGAGACGCTCAGCGACGCCGCGACCGCGCCGGCCCCCCGCCGCACCCGGTCCGGCGCGGTGCTCGTCGGCCCCAGCATCAGGGCCCGCTACCTGCCCGGGGTGCTGATCGGGCTGCCCCTGATCTCCCTGCTGCTGTCTCCCTTCGCGGGGGCGGGGCTGCAGCAGTGGCGGCGAACCCGCATCCTGGACGGGCACCGCGGACAGCTCGAGCAGATGCTCGAACCGGCGTGGACGCAGCTGCTTGTCGGTGCGCTGCTGCTGTGGGGCCTGTTCGCACTGTGGGCATTCGTGCCGCTGGTGTTCACCCGCCGGGTCGCCCTGCTCGATGAGCAGCACGGTGCCCTGGCTCTGCGCAAGGGGATGCGCACCACGGACCGAGCTCGCACGGACCAGGTGGTCTACGCCGTGGGCGAGGCCGAGCGCGGGTCCCTGGCGCTGATCGGGATCCGCGACGATGCGGCGCAGGAGCGCCAGTGGCTGATCCCGGAGATCGGCTGGGACCAGGCCTCCTTCGACGGTCTGCGCATGCTGCAGACTGCCGCTGGTCTGCCAGCGGCACCACCGCGCCGCGTCCTGGTGGACGAGGCGCGCCGGGCCCGACGCGAGCAGAACAACCGGGAACTCGCCCAGCGGCTCGGCATGCCCTGGCAGGACCGCTACGGGCACGACGAGGAGGCGTTCCAGGCCGAGTTCGATCGGATCCGACGAGTGCTCGGGGGCAAGGAGCCCGCACGGGAGGGGGACCCGCAGCCGTGAACCAGCAGCATGCAGACGGCGGCATCGAGGGGAGGGATCGGCCGGTGCCCACCTCGACCAGCCCCCTCGGGGTGGCCGACTCCCTGACGATCCGCTCCGAGGCCGCGGCGGCCGTGGGCAGCGAGCTGCTGGCCGGCGGGATGGCCTCGTACCGGGTGAAGGTGGCCATGAGCCGCACCGCCCGCGCGCTGGGGCTGGACTCGTTCACCTCGATCGTCACCTACACCGACATCACGGCCACCGCCACGCTGAACGGTCGCTACCGCACCCGGATCACGCAGCCCGGGCACGTGGGCGTGGACGTGGACCACCTGTACCGCACCCAGCGCATGGTCGAGACGCTCCCGGAGCGCGGCACCACCGCGGCCGATGTGTTCGAGGCACTGGCCAGGATCAAGGCACGGCGCCCCCTGTACTCGCGCCCGGTCAACGCGCTGGCGGCCGGCATTGCCTGTGCGGCCTTCGCCTTCCTGAACCAGGCCGGCCCCATCGAGATCCTCGCCGTGCTGATCGCAGCCACCCTGGGGCAGGCCGTGCGCCGGGTGTTCCAGCTGCGGCAGTGGAACCACCTGCTGATCACCGTGATCGCGGCCGTGGTCACCGCCTGCCTGTACCTGACGATGGTCGGAGTCCCGGTGGGCCTGGGCTGGATCCCCCCGGGCAACCTCGGCGGTTACATGGCCGCCGTGCTGTTCCTGGTTCCGGGTTTCCCCATGATCACCGGGGTGCTGGACCTGGTGCGCTCCGACTTCTCGGCCGGCATGGCTCGATTGACCTACTCGGGGATGATCATCCTGGGCGCGGCCGCAGCGATCTGGACGGTGAGCATCGCCGCCGGCGTCGACGCCCAGCCAGCGACGCCCCTGGGCCTGCCGTTCGCACTGGAGCTTCCGCTGCGAGCCCTGGCCACGTTCCTGGGCGTGCTCGGCTTCGCGATCATCTTCAACTCCCCGTGGAAGATCGCGGTGGCTGCGGCTGCTGTGTCCACCGTGGCCAACTCGCTGCGCTTCCTGATGACCGAGGGTGGGGCCCCGGTGCAGCTGGCCACTCTCGCAGCGACCGTGCTGGTGGGCGTGGCCGCCTACGTGATCGCGCGGATCAAGCACGTGCCGCGGATCTCGATCTCGGTGCCGGCCGTGGTGATCATGATCCCCGGCTATGCGATGTACACCGGGTTCACGATGCTGAACGCCGGGGAGCTGGCCGAGAGCGTGCTGCTGCTGCAGGAAGCGGTGCAGACGGTGCTTGCGGCGGCCTTCGGTCTGGCCCTGGCGCACCTGGCCACCTCACCCGCCTGGCGTCGCGTGCACCAGCCCACCTGAGTGCTGCCGGAGCCGTGCCGGCCCCGCAGGAGGGGGTGAGCGCGATGCTGCGCGGCGTCGGTGAGCGGTGGGTCAGAAGATCGCCCGCATCACCAGTACCGCCACGGCGCCGATGCCTGCAGCGGCGGGCAGGGTGATGATCCAGGCCAGGAAGATGGGCCGCATCAGCTTCCAGTTCGCCGCCCGGTTCACGATACCCACGCCCAGCACGGCACCGATGAGGATGTGGGTCGAGGAGACCGGCAGCCCCAGCACCGAGGCCAGCAGCACGATGGCGGCCGCGGCCAGCTCGGCGGCGAACCCCGAGGAGGGGTGCATCGTGGTGAGCCCGGATCCGACGGTCTGGATCACCTTGCGACCCACGAACCACAGGCCGGAGACCAGCGCGATCCCGAAGGCGACGAGCACTGCCATGGGCACCGCCGCCTCCTGGGACACGGTTCCGGTGCGCAGCACGTCGAGCACCGCGGCGAACGGACCCACGGCGTTGGCGATGTCGTTCGCACCGTGGCTGAAGGCGAAGGCGCAGGCGGTGAAGACCTGCAGCCAGCTGAACATGATGAAGGTGGCCTGCGAGATGGTCTGCGTGCGCAGGGCGCGCGCGAAGACGCGGGTGCCGATCCATACGGCGACCGCCAGCATGGTCAGCAGGACCGCGCCGCCCCAGGGAGTGATGTCCAGGCCCACGTTCTTCAGCCCCTTGAACATCAGCATGGAGGCGATCACCACCGCGGCTCCCGCGGCCAGCGGCGGGACCCTCTTCTCCAGTGCGTGGTAGGCCGCCTTGCGCTCCACGTTGCGGGCGGCCTTGCGCTACTTCTTGGTCAGCTGCTCGGCTCGTTCCACCAGTTCCGCCCCGGGGCTGCCCGGGCTCCGGTCCAGCTCCGCGGACTCGGCGAACGCCGTCTGCTGCAGCTCGGTGAGGCGCTCGTAGCCGGGGACGTGGCGGGCCTGCTCCGGATCGTCCGCATCGTCCTCGTCGTCGCCGTCGTCGAACCCCCGTGAGCCGAGCGCGATCGCACGCGCGGCCGGCGCAAGGATGCGCCGCTTGATGGCGCCGAACAGCAGGAACGCGGCGATCCCACCGAGCACGGGGGAGAGCACCCAGGAGATGGCGATCTGCCCGATCTCACCCCACTGCACCATCGCCAGCCCGCCGGTCCCGGTCACCAGACCGGTGGTCACCGCGGCACCGACGATGCCGCCGATGATCGCGTGGGTGGTCGAGACCGGCCAGCCCATCCGGGTGGCCAGCAGCAGCCATACCGCTGCACCCAGCAGTGCGGACATCATGATGTAGGTGAAGGCGGGCGCGTCGACCTGCATCTGGTCCAGATCGACGATGCCGCTGCGCACGGTCTCGGTGACAGAGCCGCCGGCGAGCACCGCACCGGAGACCTCGAAAACGGCCGCCACCACCAGGGCCTGCTTCATGGTCAGGGTGCCGGCACCCACGCTGGTGCCGAAGGAGTTGGCCACATCGTTGCCGCCGATGTTGAAGGCCATGAACAGGCCGAAGGCGAGGGCCAGGACCAGGAGGAGGGCGTTGACATGGGTGCCCGCGTAGGCGAACGCCCAGATCGTGAAGGCCCCGGCCGTCGCGAGGGTCATCAGCCCGGCACCCAGGTGCCAGTTCCGGTCCGGACCGAGCATGCCGACCGGCGCCGGGGTGTGCCTGGCGGAACCGACTGGGGCATCGGTGGAGGTCGGCTCGTGGATGCGTCGCATCGTCGTGGTTCCCGAGTGTGGAGGGGGCAGGATCCGGGGAGCGATTCGAGCATCCAGCTTCCCGGCTAGGACTCGCTCACTCTAGGACGTCAACCGGTGCTTGGTGAACTTCGGGTGAATTCCGAGGGTGACGCCACGTCAGCCTGCCGGTGACCCGCGCAGCCGGGCCGACGGGAGACCTCGACAGGGGATCACCGCTCGTTGGAGGGGGGCTCCTGCGGGGACGTCGTGGCGGGGGCCAGCTCTGCCGCCTGCTCGTGCTCGAAGCCGATCAGCCACAGCAGGCCGAAGCGGTCCCTGACCTGCCCGTCGGAGGCGCCCCAGGGTCGACGCTGGAGCTGCTCGACCACCGTTCCCTCCGACACCAGACGCGCGAACCAGCGTCGCAGCACCGAGGGGTCGGCAGTGCCCAGCAGGGAGAACATCAGCCCGTCGGTGCGCAGCTCGTGGTGCTCCTCGGTGGCATCGGCGGCGTAGAGCGAGACCGGGCCGGTGAGGATCCCGTGGGCGATCGCCGAACCGGGGCCGTCCTCCCGCTGGAAGTCCGCGAAGGTGTGCAGTTCGAGCTCCCCGCCGAACACCTCGGCGTAGAACTCCAGCGCCTGGCGCGCGGTGCCGGGGAAGTGGAGGTACGGGGTGGGAGAGGTCATGGGCCGACTGTAGACCGGTGCGTGGGCACGTGTCCGGAACCACGCCCCGGGGGGCCCTGCCATCGCGGGGGCGTGGGTAGCATCGATCCATGACGAGCGCGGACCCCTTCGGTTTCATCGGCCTGACCTACGACGACGTGCTGCTGCTGCCCGGCGAGACGGACGTGATCCCCTCCGAGGTGAACACCACCTCCCGCCTGACCAGGGAGATCTCCCTGCGGGTGCCGCTGGCGAGCGCCGCCATGGACACCGTGACCGAGTCGCGGATGGCGATCGCCATGGCCCGCCACGGCGGCATCGGCATCCTGCACCGCAACCTCTCCATCGAGGACCAGGCCCACCAGGTGGACCTGGTCAAGCGCACCCAGACCGGCCGCATCTCCAACCCGATCACCATCGGCCCCGACGCCACCCTCGAGGACTTCGACTCCCTGTGCGGCCAGTTCCGGGTCTCCGGCCTGCCGGTGGTGGATGAGAAGAACCAGCTGCTGGGCATCTGCACCAACCGCGACCTACGATTCATCCCCGTGGCCGAATGGGCCACCACCCAGGTGCGGGAGGTGATGACCACCGAGCTGTTCACCGCCCCGGAAGACGTCACCCCCGAGCAGGCCACCGCCCTGCTGCGCAAGAACAAGCGTGAGCGCCTGCCGCTGGTCGCCGCGGATGGCACCCTGCGCGGCCTGATCACGGTGAAGGACTTCGTGAAGTCCGAGCAGTTCCCCGATGCCTCCAAGGACGGGCAGGGGCGCCTGCTGGTCGGCGCCGGCGTGGGCTTCTTCGGCGACTCCATCGACCGTGCGGGTGCGCTGCGCGACGCCGGCGTGGACGTGCTGGTGGTGGACACCGCCAACGGTCACGCACGCCTGGCGCGCGAGATGATCCAGCGCATCAAGTCCGACTCCTACTTCGACGGCGTCCAGGTGATCGGCGGCAACGTCGCCACCCAGGCCGGGGCCCAGGCCCTGGTGGACGCCGGTGTGGATGCGGTGAAGGTGGGCGTGGGACCGGGCTCCATCTGCACCACCCGCGTGGTGGCCGGTGTGGGCGTCCCCCAGATCACCGCCATCCACGAGGCGTCCAAGGCCACCAAGCCCGCCGGTGTGCCCCTGATAGGCGACGGTGGCCTGCAGTACTCCGGTGACATCGCCAAGGCCCTGGTGGCCGGAGCGGACTCCGTGATGGTCGGCTCGCTGCTGGCCGGCACCGAGGAATCCCCGGGCGAGGTGGTGCTGGTCAACGGCAAGCAGTACAAGTCCTACCGGGGCATGGGCTCCCTGGGCGCGATGGCCTCGCGCGGCAAGAAGTCCTTCTCCAAGGACCGCTACTTCCAGGCCGACGTCTCCGGCGACGACAAGATCGTGCCCGAGGGCATCGAGGGCCGGGTCGCCTACCGCGGCCCGCTGGGAAGCGTGCTCCACCAGCTGGTGGGCGGCCTGCACCAGTCCATGTTCTACGTGGGCGCGCACACCGTCGCTGAGCTGAAGGACAAGGGGCAGTTCGTGCGGATCACCCCGGCCGGGCTCAAGGAGTCCCACCCTCATGACCTGGCCGCGATCATGGAGGCGCCCAACTACTCCTCCCGCTGAGACCGCAGGGGCGGGGCGCGCCCGCACTGATCCGTGGGGATAACCCCCAGGACTGTGACGCGCGCATTCGTTAACGTCGAGGACCATGAGCACGACGAACACCCCGATGCCCCAGTCCGATCCGCGCCCCGCAGGCGATCCGACTCCGAGCCAGGCCCCCGATCCTGCGCTGAATGCAGCCGGTCCCGCGCCTGGGCAGGGCACGGCCGGTCCCGCGCCCGCACCCGCGCCGAGCACCGACCGACGCACGGTCGCCCCGCGCAACGGCACCCGCTGGGGTCGGATCTCGCTGATCCTCGGCCTGGTCGCCCTGATCGGGGGTATGGGCGTCGCGGCTCTGGTGGGCTTCACCATCGCCCCGCAGGAGGCCGAGGCCGGCCGCTACCTCGGAGACACCCCCGAGGGCTATCAGACCCTGGTGACCGCGGCCTTCGCCTCCTTCATCCTGTGGGGGCTGACGGCGCTCGCGGCCATGGTGACCGGCGTGGTGGCGCTGGTGCGGCGGGAGCGGCCCGGCCGCGCCATCGCCGGCCTGCTGATCGCCTTTGTCGCACCTGCGCTCTGGTTCGGGGCGTTCGCGATCTCGGCCCTGATCATCGCCTCGACGATCAGCTGACCGGTCCGCGCCGGGTCCCGGTGCCCGGCGAGCCAGGTTCCTCCCCGCCGCTCTGCCGTCCACAGCGGACCGGGATGTCGGCCCTGGCGCCTACCCTGGATCCATGACCGCACTCGCCCCTGCCGCCTCCTGGACCCAGCGCCCGCTGCTCGGTTTCGACACCGAGACCACCGGCACCGACGTCGGCCGGGATCGCATCGTCACCGTGGCCCTGGTGCACTCGGTGGCTCCCGGCAGGCTGGGGGAGACGGTCGCGACCTGGCTCATCGATCCGGAGATGGAGATCCCCGAGGGCGCGCAGAAGGTGCACGGCATCAGCACCGAGCACGCCCGCATGCACGGAATGAAGTCCGCCGAGGCCCTCGACGAGGTCGCCACGATGCTGGCCGACGCCCTCGCCCTGGACGTCCCCATCGTGGCCTTCAACGGCAGCTTCGACCTGGCGATCCTGGAGAACGAGCTGCGCCGCCTGGGGCTGCCCACCCTCACCGATCGCGTGGGCCATGTGATCGCCCCGGTGATCGATCCTCTGGTGGTGGATCGTGGTGTGGACCGCTACCGCAAGGGAAAGCGAACCCTCACGGATCTGCTGGCGCACTACGGGATCCAGCAGGACGGCAGGCTCCACACCGCGGATGTGGACGTCTCCGCCACTTTGGACGTGCTGCGGGCCATCGTCGCCGCGCACCCTCAGGTGGGGGTCTCCAGCCTGGAGGACCTGCATCAGCAGCAGATCAGCTGGCATCGCTCCTGGGCGGAGAATTTCAACGAGTTCCTGAGGAAGAAGGGTCGGACCCCGGACGTGAACCTCGACTGGCCTCTCTGACGGACAGCTTCCCGTCCAGGGCGGGCCGCACGCCGGGTCCAGCCCTCAGGGCTGAGGCTGACCGGGTGGTATCACCTCGTCGAGGATCGCGGAGAGCATCTCCCTCAGGGTCGACGCCGAGACCGCAGCCATTGGCAGAGTCTGGGAATCCTCCGGGCCGTCCTCATCGAAGGCGCCTGCATCGATGAGGTGCACAGCGTCACCGGTGGCGTACACGTAGGCTGCGTAGCCGCCGCCAGGGTGCATCGCAGTGAACGTGGTGGCCACGCGGGTATCGGGAAGCACGAACCCCGGTGTCAGCTCGGAGCGGTTCATCATCTGCTCTTCGCCGTCCTCCGAAGCGGCGTTGAACGGGTCAGCATAGGTGGCCAGCCGGTCAGCGATCGCATCGCGTCGCAGCAGGCTGAACAGATGCAGGCCGTCGGTCGTGACGAACTCTTCCAGCGCCGTGCCGTCGGGCGTGAAATACAGAGAGTTCGTCGTGGTTCCGTCCTCGAGCACCCGCGTCGCGGTGAGGAAACCGGCGGCCGACCGGCGCAGCAGGAACACGCCGGCCAGAACAGGGCTGAGCTGCATGGTGCGCTTCGAGGGGTCGCCGTCCCCTTCGAGCACGGCACCCTCGTCGTCCCGTGCTTCAGGGTCCAGGGTGACCATGCCGCGGGCAGCCAAGGAGCGAGTCGCGGAGGCCACGGCCGAGCGCTGGTCGATGCCCTCGTTCGAGAGGTAGGGGCTCCCCACCAGTTCGAGGGACTGCGTGCCATCGACCCCCGCGATCTCTTCATCGGTGAGCATGATGAAAGTCGTCTGCTCTTCACTCTCCGGCATCTGCTGAAGCAGAAACCTGACAGAGCTGACATCGCGCTCCGTGATCAGCGAGGTGGGGCCGAGCGTAGAGGGGGGCATCAAGAACTCCTCGGGGCTGACGGGTGAGACGGAGACAGCGCCACTTTAACCGGCAGGGGCGGGGTCATCCGGTTCGCTGAGGCGGTGGGGGAGGACCGGTGGGCCGGTATCGATGTCGCGAGGGTCTCAGAATCCGCTCCAGCCGAAATAGTCCTTCGCAATGTCCAATCCGGCAGCGCCGAGGCTGAGTGCAGTCCCCCCGACCATCAACGGCACGCCGGCAACTGCTCCAACACCGGTTGCGGAGGCCGCTGCACCAGCCAGGACCATACCGCCGCCTACGGCTGTCATGCCGCCGGTGACCTGCTTCTGCCGATCCCCATCGCGGAAGCCCTCGTACGCCTCGAAGCCGCCGAGCCCCACGTCCAACCACGGTGCCGCCTTGCCGGCGAGGCGGAATGCGGGATTGCTCAGGAAGTGGGAGGCCTTGCCTGCGAAGCCCTGGGCGAAATCATCGATGAACCCGAACGCTTGCCGGTTGAAGAACCCGGTAGGGATGTTGAAGTTGCCTAGGACCTTCTCCGTCAGCTTGCTGAACTCCTTGCCCCAGTTGAACACTTTCGACTGGGCGAGCAGGTTCGCATCCAGGAGATGGCCGATCTGCTTCATTGCATCCGGGTCCGTCAGCCCGCGCATCCAGGACGGAACAGCCCGGGAGACGTCGAAGAGCTTCTTGCCCTTGTTCCACAGCTTCTGGAAGTCGGACCAGGTCTTGGTCGGGTTGGTCAACCACTCGGGGAGTCCACCCCCACCGTTGCCGTTTCCGGTACTGCCGTTGTCGGTACCTGTGCCGGAGTCCGCGCCGGAAGCGGCGTCCTGCTCCTCGGCGTGATCGGTCACGGTGATGCCGCAGCCCTGCACATCGGCGCTGACCTGGTCCAGCCGGGGCCGGATGTCAGTCTGGTACCTGGTGCGGAATTCATCGGCATCGTGGCCGACCCACATCTGCTCATTGAGCACAACTGCGTCGAGGTGGGAGCCCATCTCCGCGAGCAGCGTGCTCTTTCGTGTGGCCAATTCGCTGTATTGGCGCATCTGTTCTGTATCGCCACCGATGAAGGGCATGGCCGTTTCCTTGGGATGAGGGAGGCGCACGCCTGGCTCGGAGGCCGGGGCGCAGCCTGACGTTGCTGGATTCAGGTGCGACAGTACGGTGGGAGGGCTGATCGGGGCCATGGGGAGAAGTCCCCATGGGCATCGATCGAGAACCGGGCTCCGCACATCGGATCATGTCTATGCTGGCGATATGGACAGTCGCTTTCGCGAGTACCAGGACGCGATCTCCAGCACGGCGAGCAGTCCTGCTGAGCAGAGCCTCGCACAGCTGATGAGGGAGGACGGCATCGCCGACTTCGAGGTCTGGACTTCGCGTGCGGTCCTTGAGGAGGACGAGCGGGTGGTGGCCGCTGCTGTTGGACAGGTCGCGACGGAGGATCCCCCGGTGCTGCTGGTCACTGATCGCCGCGTGCTCTGGACGGCGCAGGGGCTGATCCGCTGGAAGGTCAGACGTGAGATCTCTCGGTCGCAGATCCGGGCGGTGGAGATCACTGCCGGAGGGCTGATGGCTCCGCCACGGGTCCGGTTTGCGCCGGTGAGGGAGAAGGACCTTGTGTTCAAGCTTCGCGCTGGCGCTGATGAGGTGGCGAGGCTGCGCGAGCGGATGCGCCGCAGCTTCGGGCCCGTGTACCGCGAGAGCTGATGGCAGATCGGAGGGCCGCTCGTCCCCAGTCATGGTCGAGGTGTGGTGCCTGGCAGATTAGCCGGCGTCACTCCTGGGCGGAGAACGTCGACGAGTTCCTCAGGAAGAAGGGTCGGACCCCGGATGTGAATCTCGACTGGCCTCTCTGATGCGGACCAGGGGGTCTGCGAGCCGGCGCTCCCGCTCCTCCTTCTGAACCCGCTCGTGGTGCTGGGTGTGTCCCTCCCACGCGCGCCCGATCCAGTTCGCCAGGGCCAGTGCAGCGATGCTGCCGGCCGCCCCCACAGCCACCAGCGTCGTGCCCGGCTCGAGGCCGGACAGCTTCCCGTCCAGATCGGACCACACGCCCAGCGCGCCCATCAGCAGCAGTGAGCCACCGACGCCCGTCACCCACGTGCCGTGCATCGAATGCTCACTCATCACGCGCCTCGACGGGATGCCACCCTGCCGGCTCACGTCCCATCGGGACGCCATGACGGCCAGCTGCATCAGGCGCAGCAGCGAGTACCCACCGGCCAGCAGCGCCAGGGCGAGCAGCAGCGGCACCAGGTACCCGGGGGTGCGAGCCTCCGGGGCCGTGCCGAAGGCCTCCGCCGCAGCGGGAACAGCCAGCACCAGCCCCGCCAGCGACGGCCCCGCCGCCCACACGGGGGAGAACGGGCCCAGTAGTGCGTGCCCGGGGCCCGTCGCCTCCCAGCCTGCGAGGTCCCTCCGGTTGAGTGCCGGACGTCGGTCGTCCGCCTTGGCTCGGTCGCTACGGTCCATGGAGCAACGGTAGTGGTTCACGAGCCGATCACTCGTTCTGGTGGGCCTGCCTGTTGTCCACTTCGTCCAGCGCCTCGGACAGGATCATGGTGAAGTCGCGGGGCTGGCACAGCGGTCGGCGATCTGGTCCCGCACACGATCGGTGCCGGTCAGGTCACCCGAGTCCCCGACGCCGCGGGCATCGAACGTGATCACCCTGGAGCGTGCGCGAAGCTGCGCGACGTGGTGGTCCCACATACGTCGACCCGTGCTGATGGCATGGATCAGGACGACCGCTGGTCCGTCGCCGCTCACCTCGTAGCAGACCGACGTGCGCGGGCGCTGCAGGATCATCGGTGTCCTCCGCCTGTGGGCTCACCCGGCGCAGGGCGAGGTGCGATCACCGACGGCAGATCTTCTCCCATGGCTTCCGTCATCGCCTCGATCAGCGCAGCGAAGGCCCTCTTCCCGGCCTCGACGTCGCCGGACGCGCACTCGTACGAATCAGTGATCATCGAGCTGATCGCCTGCAGGGTGTCCGCCAGCGGAGGCGAGCCCTCGCTTCGCAAGAGAGGCTCGGACAGCAGCGGGCCGACCATCAGTGTGCTGAGGGTGTGGCTGATCGCGGCGGGCCGTCGATCCGCCCGGATGAGCCCGGCGGCCTGCATCTGCTCGATGAACTCGGCGCCCAGCAGCACGCGGGGCCGGTAGTGACCCGGACCGCGACCGTGGAGCAGTCCCGTCAGTGCCCCGCTGGTGTCCGTGTAGAGCGAGCGCAGGAACGCGCGGTGCAGCAGCGCATGCACGCTGTGGTGGTAGATGCGGGAGAGCCGTCCTCCCGCTGGGTCCTGCGCCACACGCGCCGCGGCGTCGGCGAGGTAGGCGCTGAACTCGTGGCGCACCACCTCGTCGAACAGGGCGTCCTTGGACGAGAACTCCAGATAGAAGGACCCCTTGGAGACACCCGCGGCGCGGGTCACGTCCGCGACGCTCGTCTTGCGGACGCCGTGCTGGACGAAGAGTTGTGCAGCGGCCTCCAGCAGCTGTTCGCGTCGGTCCTTCATGCCGTGCTTCCTGCGGGATAGTGCTCGGTCAAAAACTCCAGCAGCACCTGGTTGAAGCGCGCTGGGTTGTCCTGGTTCGCGTTGTGCGAGGCATCGGGGATCACCTCGTAACGCGAATGCGGGTCACGTGCGGCCCATGCCGGCATCGTGCGAGCGACGTTGCCCGTCCTGTCGTGTTCGCCGTGGGTGAGCAGCAGCGGCACCTCGATCAGGTAGTTGGGACGGGGCCGGATCGCGCGTGTCACAGCCCCCCACACATGCAGGAACTCGCGTTTGGACAACTGGCCGATGGCATCGACCGCATACTCCTGGACGTTTCGCGTGCGTGCAGTGGAGCGAGCGAAGGTTCGTTGGAGGAACCCCCACGGCCATGGGACGAACCACAACGTCGACGTGCGCAGAGCCCACTGCTCCCACCGGGGTATCGGCATCGTCGTGCAGGTGGATCCGATGATGACCACGGCACTGAAGACGCCCGGCCGGCGCAGCACCATCTCCTGTGCCACAATCCCGCCCAGTGACTGGCCGCCCACGCAGATCGGTTCGTCGACTCCTATGTGCTCCAGCAGTGCGAACAGGTCCTCGGCCATGTCGCCGATCGTGATCGGGGTGCGGCCCAACGGCTTCGATATGCCGTGTCCTCGCACGTCCCAGGTTAGCACTCGGTACCCGGCGTCCGTGAGCGCGGGGATCTGCGGATCGAACATGCGGTGATCCATGGTGGCCCCATGCGTGAGGGCGATCAGGGGTGCGCCGTCGGACCCGTGGACCCAGGCGTGCAGGCGAGACCCTGCGCGCTCCACGGTCACCGAGTGTGCTCGGCTGCGATCGTCGTCATTCACGGGCCCGGCTCCTTGTCCGTCGAGGCCTTCCAGCACCACCAGTTTGACCGGAATGACGATTCTGGTCAAACAGTCAGAACTCGTGGTCGTCACCACGCGTGCCGTGTCGCGTTCCTCGCGCGCCGACCTGCACCAGCAGCACATCGCCCGGCGGCGCGAGCAGGGGGCGGTTCGGCTGTGAGATTTCGAAGCGTCGATAGACTGGCATGGTGATGAGCGAGATCGAGATCGGCCGCAACAAGCGGGGACGACGCAGCTACAGCCTCGACGACGTGGCGGTGGTGCCCTCCCGCCGCACCCGTGACCCCGAGGACGTCTCCACGGCGTGGCAGATGGACGCCTACCACTTCGACATCCCCATCTTCGGTGCCCCCATGGACTCCGCCATGTCCCCGGCCACCGCGATCGCCCTGGGCAAGCTCGGCGGCCTGGGCGTGCTGGACCTCGAGGGCCTGTGGACCCGCTACGAGGACCCCACCCGCTACTACGACCGCATCGCCGCCGCCTCGGACGACGACGTGGTGGCCCTGATGCGCGAGATCTACGCCGAACCGGTCAAGGCGGAGCTGATCCGCGACCGGATCCGCGAACTGCGAGACGCGGGCGTGACCGCCGCCGGCTCCCTGTCGCCCCAGCGCACCCAGGAGCACTGGAAGACGGTCGTCGACGCCGGTGTGGACCTGTTCTTCATCCGCGGCACCACGGTCTCGGCCGAGCACGTCTCCTCCGGGCGCGAACCGCTGAACCTCAAGAGGTTCATCTACGAGCTGGACGTCCCCGTGATCGTGGGCGGCTGCGCCACCTACACCGCGGCCCTGCACCTGATGCGCACGGGCGCTGCCGGTGTGCTGGTCGGCTTCGGCGGTGGGGCCTCCCACACCACTCGCGAGACCCTCGGCATCTCGGTGCCGCTGGCCAGCGCCGTGGCCGACGTGGCCGGTGCTCGCCGCGACTACCTGGACGAGTCCGGTGGCCGCTACGTGCATGTCATCGCCGACGGCGGCCTGGGCCACTCCGGCGACCTGGTCAAGGCCATCGCCTGCGGGGCCGACGGCCTGATGGTCGGTGCGGCCCTGGCTCGCGCCGAGGAGGCTCCTGGGCGCGGCTACCACTGGGGAAGCGAGGCCCACCATCCCACGCTCACGCGCGGCCACCGCGTGGCCGTGGGCACGGCCGGCCCGCTCGAGCAGATCCTGTTCGGCCCGTCGGTCGCCGCCGACGGCACCACCAACATGGTGGGAGCTCTGCGGCACGCCATGGCCACCACCGGCTACCTCGATCTCAAGGAGTTCCAGCGGGTCGAGGTCGTCACCACCGTCTGAGCTCGAAACGAGGCAGAGCAATGGAGGGGTTCCAGATCCTTTCGGTGCGGCTCGGCCTGGTCTGGGCGGTGGCGGCCGGCGTGCACAAGAAGATCCAGGCGGAGCAGGAGGCCACCCGTCGCCGCCGCATGCTGGGCAGGACCCGGCCGGATGGCGGACAGATGCTCGGCGAGCACTGAACCGCGACCACCAGATCATCGGCCCTCCCTTCCCGGCCACGAACCACCAGGAGCACCCATGCAGCACGACATCACCCTCGCCCATGGCTCGGTGCGCCTGCGCCCGCTGCAGCCGGACGACGCTCCCGCGCTCCGCGCCATCGTCGACCAGGAGATCTGGTCGGGGATGAGCGTGCCGCTGCCACGCACGGATCAGGAGATGGCCCAGCACCTTCTCGAGCTGGTCTCCCGCCCGGCGCTGTACGGCTTCGCCGTGGAGCACGAGGGCACCGTCGTCGGCCGGACCACGCTGTACGACCTGGTGCCGCGCCTGCGGGTCGAGATCGGCAACACACACTACGCGCGGGAGCTGTGGGGCGGCGCGCTGAATCCCACGGTGAAGCTGCTGCTGCTGGACCATGCCTTCGACACCCTTGACGTCGGCCGCGTGGCTCTGCGCTGCGACAGCCGCAACGAGCGCTCGCGCCGGGCGATCCTACGACTGGGAGCGACCTACGAGGGCACGCTGCGCAGGTTCCGCACTGCCGCCGACGGCACCATCGCCGACGCGGCGTACTTCAGCATCCTGCGGGAGGAGTACCCGGGGATCCGCACCGGGCTGCTGTCGCGCATCGAACGCTGATCGCCCGGCTGCCGTCGCCCACCGGCGCGCACCGCCCGCTCAACGCTGGCTGGTGGAGCGCACCAGGGCGATGATGCCCCAGATCAAGAGAACCAGCGACAGCAGGCCCAGGACCACCGGGATCAGGACGCCGATCGCTGTGCTGATCAGCACGCCCACCGCCCCCATCGGAGCGTGGGCGAGCTGGTCCGTTCCCTCGCAGTTCACCGTCACCTGCTGCTCGCTGACGGCAGTGATCGAGTAGACGCTCACGTAGTCCACGCCGTCGATCTCGCCGAGGACGATGGCGGAGCTGTCCCTCTCGACCTCGATGTCGGCGCCCTCCACCTCACAGGTGACGGTGCTGACAGAATCTGCGGGGACACCGAGATAGTTGACGCCCATGCCGTCGGTATGCTGGCGCAGCGAGGTCGCCGAGGACCAGCTGTGGGAGTCGGCGTAGCGGTGGGCCGTGGCAGATCGCGCAGCAGCCGTCTCGTAGCGCTCAGAGAGCGGCGGCGACCTCCGCAGCCTGCTGGGCGATCGCCAGCTCCTCATCCGTGGGGACCACCAGCACCGTCACGGCGCTCTCGGGGGTCGAGATCACGCGCAGCTGCTTGGAGCGCTCGCGGTTCTTCTCCAGGTCCAGTTCGATGCCGAAGCCCTCGAGGCCGGCCAGGGCCTGCTCGCGCACCTGCCACACGTTCTCGCCGATGCCGGCGGTGAAGGCGATGGTGTCCACGCCGCCCAGCACGAAGGCGTAGGAGCCGATGTACTTGCGCAGGCGGTGCACGTACACGTCCAGTGCCAGCCGCGCGGTCTCGTCACCCGCGTCGACCGCCGCGGTGATGTCGCGGAAGTCGCTCATGCCGCACAGCCCCTGCATGCCGGAGCGCTTGTTGAGGATGGTGTCGATCTCGTCCGCGCTCAGGCCCGCCTGTCGGTGCAGGTGGATGTACACGGAGGGGTCGATGTCACCGGTGCGGGTGCCCATCACCAGTCCCTCCAGCGGGGTCAGGCCCATCGAGGTGTCCTGCGGGACACCACCGCGGATGGCGGAGGCGGAGGCCCCGTTGCCCAGGTGCAGCACGATCTGGCGCAGGTCGGAGACGTCCTTGCCCTGGTCGGCCAGGTGCGCGGAGACCGTCTCGGAGACGTACCGGTGGCTGGTGCCGTGGGCGCCGTAGCGGCGCACCCTGTACTGCTGGGCGAAGTCCTTGGCCAGCGCGTAGGTGGCCGCGGCATCGGGCAGTGCGGTGAAGAACGAGGTGTCGAACACCACCACGTGGGGGACCTCGGGCAGCAGCTTGCGCGCACCGTCGATGCCGTCCACCGCCGCGTAGTTGTGCAGCGGGGCCAGGCGGCCCAGCTCGTACACGTCCTGGCGGACGTCGTCATCGACCAGGGTGGGGCCGTCGAAACGCGCACCGCCCTGCACCACGCGGTGACCCACGGCCATGATGCGATCGTCCGTGAGGGACAGTCCCACCTCGCCGAACAGCTGCTCCACGATCCTCATCGCCTCCACGTGGTCCGGGACCGGACCGGCGAAGGTGGACTCCTGCTCCCCGGCGGTGATGCGCGCAGCGCCCATGTCCAGGCCGATCCGCTCCACGATCCCGGTGGCGTCCACGGTGCCATCGGCAGGGGAGAGCAGCTGGAACTTCAGGGACGAGGAGCCAGAGTTGATCACGAGGACGCGGGGATCGGCGGGCGTGGCGTTCATGGGGTGGTGTCTCCTGGTCTGTGGGAGGTCGGTGTCGGTCGGGGCGCGGCCGGGGGCACCGACGATGGTGTCGGCACACCTGCGCGGGGCCCGAGGGCGACAGTAGATGGCCGCCCGGTGGCGGGTCAGTGTGCAGCGGTGGACTCGGCCTGCGCCTGGATGGCGGTGATGACCACGGTGTTGATGATGTCGTCCACCAGCGCGCCGCGGGAGAGGTCGTTGACCGGCTTGTTCAGGCCCTGCAGCACCGGGCCGATGGCGATCGCCCCGGCGGAGCGCTGCACGGCCTTGTAGGTGTTGTTGCCGGTGTTGAGGTCCGGGAAGACGAACACGGTGGCACGGCCGGCCACGGAGGACTCGGGCAGCTTGGTCTTGGCGACCGAGACGTCCACCGCGGCGTCGTACTGGATAGGGCCCTCGACGTCGAGCTCGGGGTTCTCCCCGCGCACGATCTCGGTGGCCTCGCGCACCTTGTCCACGTCGGCGCCGGTCCCGGAGGTGCCGGTGGAGTAGGAGAGCATCGCGACCCTCGGGTCGATGCCGAACTGCTCCGCGGTGGCGACGGACTGGACCGCGATGTCGGCCAGCTGCTCGGCGGTGGGGTCAGGGTTCACCGCGCAGTCGCCGTACACCAGCACCCGGTCGTGCAGGGCCATCAGGAACACGGAGGAGACGATCTTCGCGCCCGGCTTGGTCTTGATGATCTCGAAGGAGGGGCGGATCGTGTGGGCGGTGGAATGGACCGCCCCGGAGACCATGCCGTCGGCCTCGCCCATCTGCACCATCATGGTGCCGAAGTA
Source organism: Brachybacterium sp. p3-SID957 (assembly GCF_025144775.1). Taxonomy (NCBI): domain Bacteria; kingdom Bacillati; phylum Actinomycetota; class Actinomycetes; order Micrococcales; family Dermabacteraceae; genus Brachybacterium; species Brachybacterium sp. p3-SID957. The sequence continues at coordinate 29,508 of NZ_JALXKT010000023.1, forward strand.
GGAGACGTCCTGCACCTTCTCGCGGGCCTGCTCGATGGTCACGCCCTTCTTGGCGCGCAGGCGTGCGTACTCCGCAGAGTACTTCTCCAGCAGCTCCGGATCCTGGGGGGAGACCACACGGGCCTCGGAGATGTCGTGGCCCAGCTGGGAGGCCTTGGCCCGGATCGCGTTCTCGTCGCCCAGCAGGATCAGATCCGCCACGCCGCGGGCCAGGATCGCCTCGGCGGCGGCGAGGATGCGGGGCTCATCGCCCTCGGGCAGCACGATCCGCTTCTTCTCGCCGCGGGCACGGGCCAGCAGCTCGAACTCGAACATCATCGGGGTGACCACTTCGCTGCGGTTGACCTCGAGGGCCTTCAGCAGGGTGGGCGTGGGCAGGTGCTCGGCCACGGCACGGCGGGCGGCATCCAGCTTCTGCGGGCTGCTGGCCTGGAGGCGGCCACGGGTCTTGGCCACCTGCACGGCGGTCTCGAAGGTGGACAGGTCGGTGGCGATCACCGGGAGGTCCTGCTGGACGCCGCTGAGCAGCCGCGTGACCTCCTCCGGGATCTCGTAGCCCCCGGTCAGCACGATCGAGGACAGCGAGGGGAACGTGCCCGACTGCTGAGCCATCAGCAGCCCGGGCAGCAGGTCGAACCGGTCGCCGGGGGCGACGACGGTGCAGTTCTCCGTGAGGCGGTTCAGCACGTTGGGCAGGCTCATCGCGGCCACCACGGTGCCGATGGCCACGCGCCCCAACCACTCGGGGTTGCCCTGCAGCAGGCTGCCGCCGACGGCCTCCTTGAGCTCCCCCACGGTGGGGGCCATGATGACCGGGCTCTCCGGGATCACCGCGACGATGCCGCCCTGGGCCTTCGCGGCCACGGTCTCGTGGATCTGCGTGAGCGAGTCGGGATCCGCACGGTTGACCACCACGGCGATCGGCGGGGCGTGGTGCCCGGCGAACTCGCCCAGGGACACCGAGGCGAGCGCCCCGATCTGCTCGGGGCTGCGGTCCAGCCCGGACAGCACCAGCACCACGGAGGCACCCAGGTTCGCCGCGACCTCCGCGTTGAAGGAGAGCTCGGCAGGGTTGGCCAGGTCGTCGTAGTCCGAGCCCAGCACGACGAGCATCGAGTAGCGCTCGGCGAGCTCGCGGTAGTGGCGCAGGATCTGCTCGTGCGCCTTGTCCGGGTCCGAGAGCATCAGCTGGTAGTCCACGCCGATGGCGTCCTCGTAGGACTGGTCCACGGCGGGATGCCGGGTCAGCAGGTCGACCGCGTAGTCACGCGCCCGATCGGCCTTGACGACCGGTCGGAACACCCCGACGCGGTCGGACTGGGATGCGAGGGCTTCGAGAAGACCGAAAGCCACCATCGACTTCCCTGTCATTCCCTCCGGGCTGGCGACATAGACACTCTGCGACACGCTCCCCACAATACGGTGGGGGAGCCCACGACGGCAGGCCCGAAGTCCCGCTGCCCACAGCGGTGACGGCTCTCATGCTGCCCCCCCCGCACCTGGGCAGATGCCAGCTGTGCACGCCTGGTCCCCAGCTGACGCTCCTACCATGGGGTCATGCTGCGCACCGCTCTTCGCCCCCGCCTGCTGGGCCTGCTCGCCCTCATGGTGGCGGCGACGGTGGGGTGCGGACTGCTGGCCTCCTGGCAGTGGGACCGTGCCCACCGTGCCCTGACCAGCCGCGATGATGCCCCCGCTGAGCTGGGGGACGTGCGCGACGTGCTCGAGGTCGGGGGAGCCGTGACCAACGACATCGTGGGCGAGCTGGTCACCGCACAGGGGCGGTTCGATCCCGCCGAGCAGGTGCTGGTGGCCGGGCGGCGCATCGACGGGACCGAGGCCACCGTGGTGGTCACGGCCCTGCACGTCGACCTCGACGACGGCACGGCAGCCCGCCTCCCGGTTGCGCGCGGCTGGCTGCCCACCGCAGAGGTCACCGGCGCCGACGGCCACCTCGACCCCTCCCTGGCACCGCCGCCCCCGTCGGGCGAGGTCGCCGTGGCCGGTCGGATCGAGGCCAGCGAGGCCGCCTCCGACGGCATCGAGGGGGGCGTGGCCACGGAGATCGCCACCCCGCAGCTGGTCAACGAATGGGGCGCGCCCATGTACGCCGGGTACGTGGCTCAGACCTCCGAGTCCGCGGGCCTGTCACCGATGCCGGCCGCGCAGTCGGCGTTCTCGCGCGGGCTGGACTGGCAGAACATCGGCTACGCCGCGCAGTGGATCCTGTTCGGGGCCTTCTTCCTGTACCTGTGGGGGCGCTCTGTGCGCACCGCCTACCTGGACGAGCTGGCCGACCAGCGCGAGGCACTCGAACGAGAGCTGGATGGCGGTAGCGTGGGCGGGTCCGATACCGCCCCGGCGACCTCTTCCGCCGCCGCCCCGACTGCTGACAAGGACCGATGATCGTGGCCTCCTCCACCCGCCCCCTCGACGAAATGGCCGTGCGGACCTCCTTCGCGCGCTTCCGCATCGCCTCCATCGTGGAGGGCATCGCACTGCTGGTGCTGGTCGCGATCATGGTGATGCGGTACGGGGTGTACGGCGGCGAGGGTCTGTTCACCTCCACCTCCGCCACCTGGGACCAGATCTCCTCGGTGTGGTCCCCGATCCACGGCCTGATCTACATGGTCTACGTGATCCTCGCCTTCGACCTGTGGATGCGGATGCGCTGGGGGCTGCCGCGGATGCTGCTGCTGATGTTCTTCGGTGTGGTCCCGGTGCTGTCCTTCTTCGGGGAGCGCTGGACCCACCAGCAGGTGGAGTCCGATCTCTCCCGCCGCCCCACGCTGCAGGACCAGGAACGCCCTGCCTGACGCCGTAGACTTCCGGGCGTGAGCACAGCTGAGAACACCGATGCCGATCCGGTCCTCGTCGTCGACTTCGGGGCCCAGTACGCGCAGCTGATCGCGCGCCGGGTCCGTGAGGCCGACGTCTACTCCGAGGTCGTCCCGCACACCATGCCGGTGGCGGAGATCCTGGCTCGCAGACCGCTGGCGATCATCCTCTCCGGAGGCCCCAGCTCGGTGTACGAACCCGGAGCCCCACGCCTGGACCCGGCGCTGTTGGAGGCCGGGGTTCCTGTGCTGGGCCTGTGCTACGGGTTCCAGTCGATGGCCGCCGCACTCGACGGCACCGTCGCCCCCACCGGTGTGCGCGAGTACGGAGCGACGCGCCTGGAGGCCGTCGACGCCGCGTCCCAGCTGCTGGCCGATCAGGACGTCGAGCAGAACGTGTGGATGAGCCACGGCGACTCCGTCACCGCCGCGCCGGAGGGATTCCAGGTGGTGGCCACCTCCGCCGGCAGTCCCGTGGCGGCCTTCGAGCACCCCGAGAAGCGGCTGTACGGCGTGCAGTGGCACCCCGAGGTGGGTCACTCCGACCGCGGCCAGGAAGTGCTGGAGAACTTCCTGTACCGGGGCGCCGGCATCGACCCCACCTGGACCACCGGCAACGTGATCGAGGAGCAGGTCGAGAGGATCCGCGAGCAGGTGGGCGAGGGCACCGCCATCTGTGCGCTCTCCGGCGGCGTGGACTCCGCCGTGGCCGCGGCCCTCGTGCAGCGTGCCATAGGGGACCGCCTCACCTGCGTGTACGTCAACCATGGACTCATGCGGCAGGACGAGTCCGCGCAGATCGAGAAGGCCTTCGGCGAGTCCACCGGTGGGGCGAAGCTCGTGGTGGTCGATGCCGAGGACCAGTTCCTGCAGGCACTGGCCGGGGTCACCGACCCCGAGCAGAAGCGCAAGATCATCGGCCGCGAGTTCATCCGCACCTTCGAGCGCGCCCAGGCCGAGATCCTCCGCGAGCGCGGCCTGGTGGAGGACGAGGCCGGCGGCGGCACCCACACCACCAGCGAGGACGCCACCGCGTTCCTGGTCCAGGGCACCCTGTACCCCGACGTCGTCGAGTCCGGCGGGGGAGAGGGCGCTGCCAACATCAAGAGCCACCACAACGTGGGCGGCCTGCCGGAGGATCTCTCCTTCGAACTCGTCGAGCCGCTGCGCACCCTGTTCAAGGACGAGGTGCGCGCCGTCGGCTCAGAGCTGGGCCTGCCCGACGAGATCGTCTGGCGCCAGCCGTTCCCCGGGCCGGGCCTGGGCATCCGCATCATCGGCAAGGTCACCCGTGAGCGCCTGGACATCCTGCGGCGAGCCGACGCGATCGCCCGTGCGGAGCTCACCGCTGCCGGTCTGGACCGCGAGATCTGGCAGTGCCCCGTGGTGCTGCTGGCAGATGTGCGCTCCGTGGGCGTGCAGGGCGATGGCCGCACCTACGGCCACCCCATCGTGCTGCGCCCCGTCACCAGCGACGACGCCATGACCGCCGACTGGGCCAAGGTGCCGTACGAGGTGCTGGGCCGCATCTCCACCCGCATCACCAATGAGGTGCCCGAGATCAACCGCGTGGTCCTGGACGTGACCAGCAAGCCCCCGGGCACCATCGAGTGGGAGTGAGCCCCTGCGCCGTCGGGGACTTCGCAGCAGGCTCCGACCGATCGGCGGGGAGGCGCCTTGCCGCGTCGGGCGGCGAAGGGCTGCGTTCTGCGGACGTCGGTGAGCGGTCGTCCTCCGTCGACTGTCGCGACGTCGTCGAGTGAGAAGGGTGGACTGATGGCCGAGGCCGAGAGCGACACGATCACGACGCAGGTGCCCTCGAGGCTGGACCGCCTGCCCTGGTCCCGCTTCCACTGGCGCGTGGTGATCGGGCTGGGCAGCGTATGGATCCTCGACGGCCTCGAAGTGACGATGGTCGGCAACGTGGCCGCCCGGCTCACCGAGGACGGCAGCGGTCTGGACATCTCCGCCGGCCAGATCGGCGTGGCCGGTGCCATCTACATCGTCGGCGCCTGCCTCGGTGCGCTCGTCTTCGGCCAGCTCACCGACCGGCTGGGCCGCAAGAAGCTCTTCCTGTGGACGCTCGTGCTCTACCTCGTGGCCACCGTGGCGACGGCCTTCTCCTTCTCCCCTTGGTACTTCTTCCTCTGCCGCTTCCTGACCGGCGCCGGGATCGGCGGTGAGTACGCGGCCGTCAACTCTGCGATCGACGAGCTGATCCCTGCGAGGGCGCGGGGGCGGGTGGACCTGATCATCAACGGCTCCTACTGGCTGGGCTCGGCCGCGGGCTCCGCGTTGTCGCTGGTGCTGCTCAGCACGGTGCTGCTGCCCATCGATCTGGGATGGCGACTCGCCTTCGGCTTCGGCGCGGTCCTCGGCATCTGCGTGCTGTTCGTGCGGCGCCACGTGCCGGAGAGCCCTCGCTGGCTGTTCATCCACGGCCGCGAGGAGGAGGCCGAACGGATCGTGCGCGGGATCGAGGAGGGCATCGAGGAGGAACGGGGCGAGGAGCTGCCCCCGGCGGAGGGTTCGCTCACGATCCGTCAGCGCAAGGCGATCCCGTTCCGCGAGATCGCCTCGGTCGCATTCCGCAAGTACCCGCGGCGCTCGATCCTGTGCCTGGCGCTGTTCCTCGGACAGGCGTTCCTCTACAACGGCATCACCTTCAACCTCGGCGTTCTGCTGTCGTCCTTCTACGACGTCGGTGCGTCGCTCACTCCGCTGTTCATCATCTTCTGGGCGCTGTCGAACTTCGCCGGCCCGGTGCTGCTGGGACACTTCTTCGACAGCGTCGGTCGCAAACCGATGATCGCCCTCGCCTACTTCGGCAGCGCCGCGGTGACCCTGCCCCTGGCGTGGGTGTTCCTCAGCCAGACCGGCGGGCTCACCGCCTTCATGATCCTGTTGGTGATCACGTTCTTCCTGGCCTCCTCCGGCGCCAGCGCCGCCTATCTGACGGTGAGCGAGATCTTCCCGATGGAGACGCGGGCGCTCGCGATCGCCTTCTTCTATGCGCTCGGGACCGCGGCGGGCGGCATCGCCGGCCCGTTGCTGTTCGGAAGCCTCATCGACACCGGGGAGCGGATGCCGGTGGCCATCGGCTTCCTGATCGCCGCGGCGGTGATGTCCCTCGGCGGCGTCGCCGAGCTGGTGTTCGGCGTCCGCGCGGAGGGGCGGGAGCTCGAGGACCTCGCCGCCCCGCTCACCGCGCAGGAGGATGACGGCCCCGGCGACGGCGAGACCGAGATGGGCGCAGGAGAGACGGGTGAGCGGGCATGACGCCCCTGGGTTGCCTGGTGTTCGGCCACCGACCGGCCTTCCGCGCCGATGGACGCACGATGCGCTGGGAGTGCGAGCGGGGCTGCGGAGAAGGCGGAGGCACGAAGGACTACGACACCGCAGCCGAGGCCGAGCGCTTCGCTGCGGCCTTCGACCAGCGCGGTGACGCCCGCCTCGGCGAGCACGCCCCGCTACTGGGCATGTTCCCGCTGCGGCTCTGGCGATGGATGCGCGGGCGCCGCGGGCCCACCGCCTGACCGGCCCCGTGCTGCCCTGTGCACCGGCGGGTCACGCCGAGGGCGGCGGCTCCAGCAGACGCGAGGGGTGCGAGGGCGCGGTCGCATGCCAGGAGCGGGTGCGCTCATAGGTCTCCCATCCCATCGAGGCATAGATCCGGTCCGCGCCGGTGGGGGAGTCCTCGTCCACTTCGAGGTCGACGAACTTCCGCCCGCGCTCGGCGGCGTCTCGCAACGCTGCCCGCAGCAGGGACTTCGCGATCCCGTGCCCACGGGCGCTGCGGTGCACACCGAGGTACTCCAGATACGTGCCCTCGCCGCGGGTTGCGGTGGCCTTGATCAGGGCGGCGACGAGGCCACCCGCCGGCAGCCAGCGGCCCTCGCGCTCGATCTCCGCGATCCACCAGTGGTCCCAGTCGGCCTCGTCCGGGGCCTCGATCAGGCGCTGGACGAACTCGGCGAAGGACTCGCGGTAGGAGCCCCAGTGGTCGGCGAACGACTCCTCAAGCATCCGGTGCACGGTGCGGACGTCCTGGGCGACCGGCAGGCCGGACTCGTGACGGTGCACGCGCCGGACCCGGGTCCCCTCCCGCGGGGCGGGCAGCGAGGTCGCCTCCTCGGGTGAGACGGGGCGGCGCATGTGCAGCCAGGAGCGGACCATCTCGTAGCCTGCCACCTCGAGGAGCTGGGCGCGGTCGGTGTCCAGCGCGTTCGCGTCGGTGGTGAGCTTGGTGGCCTCCACGCCGCGGGCGCGGGCGAAGGAGCCGCCCACCTCGACCGCCCAGTCCAGCAGCGAGGCGGCGAGCTCCTCCCGCTCGGGGGCGTCGGCGGCGATGACGAACTGGACGTTCGTGCGCCCGCTCGCGCGGTCCTCGAGAGCGATCCACGCCAGAGGCGGCAGCTCGAGGGTGGGGGAGCCGTCGGCGCCGGCGGGCACGACGACGACCTGGCGCCGGGACCACGACTTCAGCCCCACCATCCGCGAGCGCAGTCCTGCCTCGTCGACCGCGGCCTCAGGGTCGTAGCGGCGCATCGCGGCCGTGAGCAGCTCGGTCACGGGGGCCACGTCCGAGGCGAGCGGCAGGCGCGTGGCGAGTCGGCCCTCGAGAGCGGCGGGCAGCGTGGGTGCGAAGTGATCGACGAGCAGCATCCGCCCATCTTTTCACGCGGGGACGGGAGGACTTCGGGCATCGGGGAGCTGGCGCGGGAGGGGACGGTGCTGCGGGGTGTCGCGATGCGTCGTCGCGCGGGGTGGCGACGGCGCGGGTCAGCGGGCGGGCTCCGCGCCGTCCTGCCCGTCGGCGTGGGGATGGATCGTGCGGATCTCGCCGGTGACGGGCACGGACCCGGCCGCACGCTCGCCGGCGAGCGCCCCGTCGGCGGCGGGGCCGAGCTGCTTGTCGGAGTCCGCGGCCATGTCCTCGGCGCTCTCGACGGTCTCGCGCAGAGGGACCTGCTTCACGAACAGCGAGAGCACGAAGGCGAGCACCACGAAGGGCACAGCGGTGAGGAACACGACGTGCATCGCCTCGCTCATGCCCATGCGGATCGGGTCCACGAGGAAGGCGGGCAGCTGCTCGAGCGCTGCCGGGTCGAGCACCGCGGCCTCGAGGCCGGAGGCGTCGAGATCGCCGCCGCCCTGCTGGAGCGCGGCGAGCTGCTCGGCGGGCAGGGCCGAGATCTGGTTCTGGATGGCGGTGCCCATCTGGGCGGTCATCACCGTGCCGAGCACGGCGGTGCCGATGGTCGAGCCGATGTTGCGGAAGAACTGGATCGCGGCCGTGGCGATGCCCAGCTCGCGCCGGGGGACGACGTTCTGGACCACGAGCGTGAACACCTGCATGCACAGGCCCAGGCCCAGGCCGATCACGATCATGGCCAGGGTGAGGTGCCACTGCGAGTCGCCGTACTGCAGGTTCGCCAGCAGCAGGTACCCGCCCACGAGCACGGCGCCGCCGAGCACGAGGAAGATCTTGTAGGTGCCGAGGCGCGTGATCAGCAGGCCCACCACGATCGAGGTGAGGATCATCGCGACCGACAGCGGGATCAGGATCGCGCCGGAGTTGGTGGCGGAGACGCCCATGACCCCCTGCGCGTAGACCGGGATGTAGATGATCGCGCCGAACATCGCCACCGCGATCGCGAAGGAGGCCGCGACGGAGAGCGCGACGATCGGGCGCAGCAGCAGGTGCATCGGCAGCAGCGGCTCGGGCACCTTGGTCTCGATGACGACGAAGGCGATCAGGAACGCGGCCGCCACCGCGTACATCCCGATGATCACGGGGGAGCCCCAGGCGTAGTCGTTGCCGCCCCAGGTGGTCGCGAGCAGGCCGACGACGAGTCCGGGGGTCAGCGTGATCAAACCGAGCAGGTCGACCTTGCCGTGCTGGCCGGCGGCCGGCAGGTGCAGGAAGCGCAGGATGAAGCCGAAGGCGACCACGCCGAGAGGGAGGGTGAGGTAGAACAGCCAGCGCCAGCCGAAGTTGTCGGTGATGGTGCCACCGAGGAGCGGGCCCACCACGGAGGTCACGCCGAAGACGGCGCCCATGATGCCCTGGTACTTGCCGCGCTGACGGGGCGGGATGATGTCGCCGATGATGGTCTGGCTCAGCGGCATCAGGGTGCCCATGCCCAGGCCCTGCACGGCGCGGGCGAAGACCAGGAACCAGAAGCCCTGGGCGAGGCCGGCGAGCACGGAGCCGATCATGAACACGGCGAGGCCGCCGAGGTAGAACCAGCGGCGCCCGTAGAGGTCGGAGAGCTTGCCGACGATCGGGACCGCGACGGCGGAGACGAGCATCGCGGCGGTCGCGATCCAGCTGTAGTGCTCGACGCCGCCGAGCTCGGCGACGATGCGCGGCATCGCCGGACCGACGATGGTCTGGGAGAGGGAGGCGACGAACATGCCGAGCATGAGCCCGACGAAGACGAGCGTGCCCTGGCGGTCGAGGCCGGTGAAGGCGGCGGGTTCTGCGGCTTCCGCCTGCGGTGCCCGGGTGATGGATGCAGTCATGAGGTCCTCGGGGGTGAGCGGTGGGGGACGGCCGCAGCACCCCGTCGGGCTGTGACTCGGCAACAATACAGAACTGTTGCATTGACTGCACTATTGCATCGAGTGCAGATTGAGTGATGTGTCGGACCTAGGATGGGAACGTGACTTCCGCGCAGACGACCGATGACCATGATTCTGCGGGCTCGGAGGAGCTCGGCCTGCGGGAGCAGAAGAAGCGCCAGACCCGCATGGCGATGCATCGCGCCGCCCTCGAGCTGGTGGTCGAGCACGGGCTCTCGGCGGTCACAGCGCAGATGATCGCCGAGCGCGCCGGGGTCTCCACCCGCACCTTCTTCAACCACTGGGCGACCAAGGAGTCCGCGATCCTCGGGATCAACGGCGGGGAGGGCGCGCAGGCGATCGCCTCGTTGCGGGAGAAGCTCGCGGTCATGCCGGCGCGCGAGGCGATGCGCTCGATCATGCGTGAGGCGATCGCGAACGTCCCCGTCGACCGCGGTCTGCGCGAGCTGAAGAAGCAGGTCATGGAGCAGGAGCCGAGCCTGCACCTGGTCTCCAGCGGAAACCTCCAGGCGATGCAGACCGAGCTGGTCGAGGAGCTCGCGGAGGCGCTCGAGGGCGAGTTCGCCCGCGATCATGCGGTGATCCTGGTGCAGGTCAGCTTCGCCCTGACCCGCAGCGCGTTCGCGATCTCCATGCGGCGCGGCATCGACCCGGTCCGCGCCTTCGACCAGGTGCTCACCCTCTACGACGGGTCGGGCACCGAGATCTGAGCCGGAGGCCGAGTGAGCCCGGGCCGAGGTGGGCAGGGTTCAGCGCAGCAGGCGCCCGAGGCCGCCGATCCAGCCGCGCCCGTCCTCGAGGCGCTCGGCGACCCCGCGCTCGAGGCGCGAGGAGCGGGGGAGCGAGGCGACGTCGACCGGTGGCCGGCGGCCGAACACGAAGAAGAGCGCCCCGTCGTCCATCCGGGAGCGCTCGAGCATCTCCCAGCGCGCGGCGAAGCGGGCGAGGTTCGAGCCCTCTCCCGTGATCTCGGCGAGCTGGTCGCTCAGCAGCCACGAGTCGCAGACGAACTCATGGCCGAACGCGGGCTCCTCCGGGCCGCGCCCCGCGCCGAGCTCGGGGTAGTGCTCCGTGAAGTAGGCGGTCGCGGCGTCGAAGGAGGCGTCGACCTCCGAGGGATCCAGCGGGCCCCGCGCCGGGATGTGGGTGCCGAGCACCCAGCGGCGGGAGCTATCGGCCGACGGCGTCGAACCGGCGCCTGCGAGCAGGGCGGCCCTTCGGCGGTGCAGGTCGAACTGGAGGCGCCCGAGGTGCACGAGCCGTCCCGCCCAGTTCATGCTCACCCAGTTCTGCTGGTGGAGGCCCAGGCGCCCCGTGCCGGCGCGATGGACCCGCATCTGCTGGCCGAGATCGGCGAGCACCTCCCAGGACTGCTCGGGAGTGAGCCCGCGGACGGCGTGCCAGGCGCGCACCGTCGAGGTCGAGACCAGCAGGGCGAGGATCGCCACCAGACCCTCCCCGGGGGCAAGACGCCGCTGGAGGGCGTCGTGGCGCTCCTTCTCGGCGGCGAGGTCGACCTCGGGCACCTCGAGTCCGGCGGCGGCGCGCAGACGGTTCGCGGTCTCGGCCACCTCGGCCAGCACCTCCGCGTCGGCCGCGGCGGCGTCGAGCAAGGGGAGCAGGTCCGAGGCGTCCTGGTCGGTGATCCCGAGGTTCTCGAGCAGGGCGGCGCGGGAGGGGGCGGTGAGCATGACGCGTACGTCCGCGGCGGCGAGCTCGTCCTCGGCACGGATCTCGGCCGGCGGGGGTGGCTTCATGTGATCACGGTAGCGGGTCAGCCGCGTTCTCCCGCTACGATCGGTGCGTCCCGACCGCGAGCGCGCCGGTTCGCCGGCGAGGAGGCCATGATGACCAGTGCGCAGCAGGATCCCGCCACGCCCGGGACGCAGGACGCCCCGGCTTCCCGGGCACAGGACGCCCCGGCCGCGCCGCCCGCGAGCTCGTAGAAGGCCGAGGCGATCCGCACCGCCTACGGCTTCGAGGGTGCGCGCATCCACCTCGGCGCGATGCTCGACGGGGACGAGCCGGACCCGAGCGTGCCGGTGAACCTCGCCGTCTCGATGCTGAACCGCCACGGCCTGATCGCCGGCGCCACCGGCACCGGCAAGACCCGCACCCTGCAGGTGATCGCCGAGCAGGCCGCCCACGCCGGCGCCGCCGTGTTCGTGGCGGACATGAAGGGTGACCTCTCCGGCATCGCCGTGCCCGGGCCCGCCTCCGAGAAGCTCACCGCGCGCTGCCGCGCGAGGCCAGGAGTGGATCTCCCGCGCGGCTCCCGTGGAGTTCTACAGCCTGGGCGGTCAGGGCCAGGGGGTGCCGATCCGCACCACCGTGAGCGACTTCGGGCCGGTGCTGCTGAGCAAGGTGCTGGATCTCAACGAGACCCAGGAGAGCTCGCTGGGCCTGATCTTCCACTACGCGGACCAGGGCGGTCTGGCTCTGCTGGACCTGAAGGACCTGCGTGCCCTGATCCAGTTCCTCACCTCCGAGGAGGGCAAGCTCGAGCTGAAGGGCATCGGCGGCATTTCGACCGCCACCGCCGGGGTGATCCTGCGCAAGCTCACCGCCTTCGAAGCGTCCGGGGCCGATGTGTTCTTCGGCGAACCGGCCTTCGACGTGCAGGAGCTGCTGCGCTCCACGCCCGAGGGCACCGGGATCATCTCCTGCCTGGAACTGCCCGGGGTGGCCACCCGCCCGGGGCTGTTCAGCACCTTCATGATGTGGATGCTCGCGGAGCTGTACCAGGAGCTGCCCGAGGTGGGCGACGCCGAGGTGCCGAAGCTGGTGTTCTTCTTCGACGAGGCGCACCTGCTGTTCAAGAACGCCTCCGCGTCCTTCCTGGACCAGGTGGTGCAGACGGTCCGGCTCATCCGCTCCAAGGGGGTTGGGGTCTTCTTCATCACCCAGACCCCGAAGGACATCCCCGGCGACGTGCTCGCCCAGCTGGGCAACCGGGTCCAGCACGCTCTGCGGGCCTTCACCCCGGACGACGCGAAGGCGCTCAAGGCCACCGCCTCCACCTTCCCCACCTCGGAGCACGACCTCGAGAAGGTCATCCCCGGGCTCGGCACCGGCGAGGCCATCGTCACCGTGATGAGCGAGGACGGCGCCCCGACGCCGGTCGCGATCACAGCGGTGCGCGCCCCCGAATCCGCGATGGTGCCCGCCGGGGAGCAGGTCATCGAGCAGGCCGTCGCCGCTTCCCCTCTCCAGCAGAAGTACGGCACCCCCGTGGACCGCGAGAGCGCCTTCGAGATCCTCGCCGAGCGAGCCGAGGCGGAGGCCGAGGCCGCCGCAGAGGAGGGCGCAGAGCCGGCGCCGACGTCGACGCGGACAAAGGGCGCCGCGGCCCCTGCCCGGAAGCGCTCCTCCGGTGCGAAGGACGAGGGTGTGCTCGCCAACCCGGCGGTGAAGTCGTTCCTGCGCTCGGCCGGGACGGTGCTGGGCCGGGAGATCACGCGCAGCCTCTTCGGGACCCGGCGCCGACGGCGCTGAGCGTGGGGAGGGGAAGCATCTGAGGTCAGATGTCAAGGGGTAGAGCTACCCATCGACATCCGGCGGCGTGGACCCTAGCCTGATCGGGCCCGGGGCGTTCGGCCCGCTGGGACGGCCCCGAGCTCGTCGAGGCGGTCAGCGGCGCGCCTGCGGCCCCGGGTGGCCTCCATCCCCCCGCATCGAAGGGACCGACATGCCCGATCTCACGACGACCGCTCCCCGGCTGACCCGCCGCGGAGCCCTGCGCACGCTCGGCACCGCCGCGCTCCTCGGGACCGGCCTGGCGGCCGGCAGCGCCGCGCTGTCGGCGCCGGCCTCCGCCTCCGGCCGCGTCGAGACCGCCTCGAAGCACCTCTACCAGCCGAACTCTTACTACTGCGGCCCGACGTCGGTGTGGATGGTACTGAGCGCGAAGATGGCGACGCCGCCGTCGCTCGCGACGATCGCCGCGCACCTGGAGACGGAGGAGTACGGCGCCACCCCGTTCTGGACCATCGACGACTACCTCAGCGCGACGATGCCCGGAGCCACCTACAGCTTCCAGAAGGTCCCCACCAAGCCGGCGACCTCCTACTCCGCGAACCTGCTGTGGGAGCGCGTCACTGAGAACGTCCGCAACGGGTACCCCTCGATCGCGTACTGGCAGGCCCCGGCGGGCTCCTACCCGCTGTGGCACGGGAACACCAGCCGCATCGGGCACTACGTGGTGATCGACGGCTACGACCCGGACACCCGCGAGCTGCTCATCGCGGACCCCGCGGGCAGCGCCCTGGGCGGGTTCACCGCCCCGGCCTACTACTGGCTGCCCCTGTGGCAGGTCGCGAACCTGTGCGGCGTTTACGACGGCTGGGACGCGGGCTATTTCTGGTGACAGCTGGCTGATCCCGTCGT
>NZ_JALXKT010000024.1:0-42666 GCF_025144775.1 Brachybacterium sp. p3-SID957
CCCTACCTGTGACAACCCCGCTTACACAGACAGATTGACAGGCCCCCCTGGGCATGAGCGAGGCGAAGATCCTGCGCAGGATCATCGTGCCCCAGGCGATGCGGGTGATCGTGCCGCCCCTGGGCAACGAGACCATCGGCATGCTGAAGACCACCTCGCTGGTGCTGGCGGTCCCGTTCACCCTGGATCTCACCTTCGCCACCAACGCCATCGCCAACAAGCTGTTCACCCCGATCCCGCTGCTGATCGTGGCCGCACTGTGGTACCTCGCGATCACCAGCGTGCTGATGGTGGGCCAGCATTACCTGGAGAAGTACTTCGGTCGCGGCTTCGACGACCGCACCCCTGCGCGCCACGGCGGCCGCGGCGCCCGGCAGGCCGCCGTGAACCGCGCCGGCACCACCCCGAACGACCCGCTCCCGGAGGTGGAGCTGTGATGACCCACGATCCCCGCAACGCCCCCGCTCCTACGGCGAACCGCGCTGACGCCGCGCCCGTTCCTACCGGGGCCCGCGCCGATGTCTCCCCCGCTCCTACCGGGGCCCGCGCCGACGCCTCGCCCGCCCCCACCGGGAACCGCGCCGACGCCGCGCCCGCCCCCACCCCGCTGGTCGCGATCACCGACCTGCACAAGAGCTTCGGTGACCTGCACGTCCTGAAGGGCTGCTCCCTGGAGGTGGCGCCGGGGGAGGTGTGTGTGCTGGTCGGCCCCTCGGGCTCGGGCAAGTCCACCCTGCTGCGCTGCATCAACCAGCTGGAGAGCCCGACCGCCGGTGAGGTGCGGATCGGCGGCGAGCTGCAGGGCTACCAGTCCGAGCCGCTGGCCGACGGCCGCTGGCAGCGACTGTCGAACAAGCAGATCGCCGCCCAGCGCTCCCGCATCGGCATGGTGTTCCAGCGCTTCCACCTGTTCCCCCACCTCACGGCTCTCGGCAACGTGATCGAGGCGCCGATGCAGGTGCTGGGCACGCCGCGGGCGCAGGCCGAGAGCGATGCGCGCGACCTGCTGGGCCGCGTGGGACTGGCCGATCGTGCCGATCACTACCCGGCCGAGCTCTCCGGCGGGCAGCAGCAGCGCGTGGCCATCGCCCGTGCCATGGCGATGAAGCCCGAGCTGATGCTGTTCGACGAGCCCACCAGTGCCCTGGACCCGGAGCTGGTCTCCGAGGTGCTCGCCGTGCTGAAGGACCTGGCGCGGGAGGGGATGACGATGGTGGTGGTCACCCACGAGATGGGCTTCGCCCGCGAGGTGGCCGACCAGGTGGTGTTCATGGACGACGGGCAGATCGTGGAGCAGGGCCCGCCCCAGCAGGTCGTCGACGCGCCCCGCTCCGATCGGCTGCGGGAGTTCATCGCCTCGGTGCTGTGATGTCATGACTCGGCTCTATGGCGAACGACGGGATGCATATGAGGCGTCGCTGACAGTTTCAGCGCTCCAGCGACGAAATCGTCCCGTTGTTCGTCACCTGCCAAGCCCGCGACCTCGCTCAGCCCTCAGGCGGCCAGCAGCTGCGCCACCCGCCGTCGGCCCTGTCTGCCCACCTGGGCAACGGTCTCCAGAAGCGCCTCCTCGGTCGAGCGCCAGCTGTGCCACACCTGGGAGTAGCTCAGCCGCAGGATCTGCAGTCCGTGCCGACGCATCGCCAGATCCCGCCGGCGATCCTCGTTGAACGATTCCGGTGAACTGTGGTGCGTGCGCCCATCGATCTCCAGGAAGAGCCCGCTGACGTACGCGTCGACGAATCCGGCCCCCTCCACATACACCTGCTGCTCCACATCATGGCCGCGTCGGCGCAGCGCGCGCACCACCCGCGTCTCCGAGCCGGAACCGCTGGCTGCGGAGATCCCGCCGATGCGCTGACGATGCCGACGTGGGGCGTCATCCAGCAGGGCCTGGACCTGCGCGATGGACAGCAGCCCCTTCTCGATCGCGGACTCGAGGAGCACCGCCGCCGATTCCCCATCCACGCAGCGGATCGCGTGCGCCAGGGCCAGTCGGAGGGAGGCGATGGCGTCCGTTTCAGGCCACGCCCGCAGGCCCGATCCGTGCGCTGCTGCCCACTGCGGGCACGCACTGCCCAAGCGGGGACGGTAGATGTGCAGGTCGTCATCCCGTTCCCGGGGAGGAACCCATAGACCGTGCAGTGCCGCCGCATCAACGCAGGTGAGGCGGGCGCCTGCGGTCAGTGCCTTGACGACCTTCGGGTTCGCGCCGGTCTTCGCGTACCAGCCGGGCGCGATGCTGCGCAGGTGCCCGCGCCGCACGGCGGTACGGATCTGGGCGTGGGTGAGTCCCTCGTCTAGCAGGGCGGAGCTGGTGGCCACGCCGAGATCGGCGTCCGCCACGCGATGGGTGCCGCGCGGTGCTGGACGTGGCCGGAACGGAGCGCGCGCTCCCATCGGGACCACCAGTCTGCTGGGAAGGAACATGGCCCAAGGGTGGTCGTTCACCAGAGCCGATGGTGTGTGTGGCGCCGACGTGTGGAGAACCGGGGGTGGGGAGGAACGTCGTGGTTGCGTTACTGGGGGCGGGCGGGATGCTGGGTGAGCCGGGTGGGATGCTGATGAGCCGAGTGCTGGGTGGGGAGGGTGCTGGGTGGGCTGGGTGCGGACGAGCCGGCTGCTGGGTGAGCTGGGTGATGGTCTTTCTGGCCGGGCTGCTGACTGACGGTGGGACTCCAGTGAGGCGCGAAGCGCATTACTGCCCCGGAATCGGCGATTCCGTCCCACCGATTGCGAAACGGGAGAAATCGGGCACCGGTTGGGCGGGGCAGGGGCAGGGCAGCGCTGCGGGCAGGCGTGAAGGCACGGCTGGTGGCAAGGACAGGGAAGCGCAACCCTGCGGGCAGGCTGGCCTGCAGGCGGGCGGATGACCTGCAGGCAGGCGGATGACCTGCAGACCCCGCCTCACCAGTCGGTGATGCGCCAGCGGTTCTTCTTGGCCACCGAGAACAGCCCCAGGTCCGGGGAGATCGCGGTGGGGGAGCCCACCAGGGACAGCCACGCGGCATCGGCGTGGGAGTCGCCGTAGCCGTAGGAGGCCTTCAGGTCCGCGCCGTGGCGGTCGGCGTACTTGCGCAGCCAGTTGGCGCGGGCCTCGTCCACCAGCGGGGGAGTGGCGAGGTAGCCGGTCATCACGCCGTCGGCCCCGGCGTCCATGTGGGTGGCCACCACGTCGTCGAACAGGTCGGCCAGGGGCTCGACCAGCACGTCCAGGGCGCCGGTGACCAGCACGGTGCGGTGCCCGGCGGCGCGGTGGCGCTCGATCACC
This sequence comes from Brachybacterium sp. p3-SID957, assembly GCF_025144775.1. Classification (NCBI taxonomy): domain Bacteria; kingdom Bacillati; phylum Actinomycetota; class Actinomycetes; order Micrococcales; family Dermabacteraceae; genus Brachybacterium; species Brachybacterium sp. p3-SID957. Next base: position 3,272 of record NZ_JALXKT010000024.1, read on the forward strand.
TCGAGCGCCTCGGGGCGGATGGAGGCGCGGATCTTCCGGCCCAGCTCACCGTTCATCAGCTCCCGCAGGTCCTGCTCGCGATAGCCCTCGTACCGGCGGTTGACCAGGCGGATCAGCTCGGAGCGGTCACGCTGCTCGGCGCGCAGGTAACCGGGCAGGGAGGTGAGCAGTCCGCCGATCTCCGCCGGCCACACGCGGCGCGGGCGGGTGGCGCGCACCACCGCGAAGTACTGCTGGACGATGTTGGTGGCGATCACCGTGCCGTCCAGGTCGAACACGGCCAGGGCCGCCGGGTCGCTGGACAGCTCCGGGGTGGGGCGCTCGGCCCGCTTGCGCTGGGCGGCCTTGGCGCGGGAGTACGCCTTGGTGAGCTCGGTGACCGCGGGCAGGTGCAGCTGCTGGAAGTAGTCGCGCCAGTTGATCTCGGTGACGTCGAAGTCGTGCTTCTCCAGGAACTGCGCCGGGAGCTCCTTGCGCAGGGCCCGGGTGTTCGCGTCGTCGAACACCATCTCGGTCTTGGTGTACTGGCGGTACAGCTCGATGTACTTGCGCAGCGTGGTGAGCCCGGTGGTGGCCTTGTGCAGGCTGGAGGTCCACTCGCGGGTGCGGCGGGAGGCCGGCAGGTAGGCCACGGCCTTCTGACCGGCCTTGGCGGCGATCTCCTTGGCGCGGAAGCGCTGCTCGACCATCTCCACGGCCGGGAAGCTCCACTCGGGCACCACGATCGGGCGGCCCTTCTCGTCCTCCAGGGGCTTGGTCACGAAGTACTCGCGCACGGCGGAGACCATCTCGTGGAACGGCAGCGGGTTCGAGGCGCCGGAGACCACCTGGAAATAGGCGTCGTCGCCGCGGCGGGAGACGTCCTGGGTGGCCAGGGCCACGATCACGTTGACCACGAAGTCCACCGGGATGATGTCCAGGATGGAATCGGCCAGGCCCGGGAACTCCTGCAGCATGCCGCGGCCGTACGCCATGATCAGCGGATCGGCCACCTTGTAGCCGTCGATCCACCCGGGGTAGGGGCTGTGCAGGGCGGACTCGATGATGGAGGGGCGCACGAAGGAGACCCGGTGGCCGGCGCCCGCCCACAGGTCCTCCGCCACGCGCTCGGCCATGGCCTTGGTGAAGGTGTAGATGTCGGTCCAGCCCACGGACTGGGCGCGGGTGCGGCCGAAGTCGACCAGGCGCTCGTCCACCCAGGCGCGGCGGGCGGTCTCGGCGGCGGCGGCCACGGCCTTGGGGCCCATGCGGCCGTCGCGCAGGCGGGCGGTGCGCATCTGGGCGCGCAGCGTCTCGGGCCGACGCGACTCCGCCTCGACGCGGGCGCGGGCATCCTGAGCGGCCTCGTACTCGCGGCGCCAGTCGACGTCGTGGACCAGGCGCCCCTCCTGGCGCAGGCCCTTGGAGATGCCGCCCACGTACGCGGTGGAGACGTGGATGACGTGCGGGTCCTGCCCGGAGGCCAGCAGCGCCTCGTACAGGTTGCGGGCCCCGCCCACGTTGGTGCGGAAGGCCTCGTCGATCGGCGGATCGAAGGAGACCGAGGACGCGGAGTGGATCACCACGTCGTACGGCTCGGTCAGGGCCGGCAGGTCGGTGAGGTCGCCCTCCAGGGCCGACACCCGCGCGGCGAAGATCTCCCTGACCTCGTCCTTGCCGACCTTCTCGGCCCAGGTGGAGAACACGGGCTTGCGCAGCAGCTGCTCGAGGCGGGCCTGCCCGCTGACGCTGCCCTTGGGGCGCACCACGGCGGTGACGTGCACGTCCTCGGTGGTCTCCAGCAGGCACTGCAGCACCGCCTGTCCCAGGAAGCCGGTGACGCCGGTCAAGAGGATCCGACGACCCCCGGTGCGAGCATCGCCGGCGTGCGGAGAGGTGCTCTCGACGCTCTCGTCGGGGGCGGGAGTGGTGTTGTTCATGGGATCCCTCGATGGACGGGTTCGGCGGTGCGGGCGCGGTCGATCCCGTGCCGGGACGGGGTGCCCGGAGCGGATCCGCCTGCCCAGGCGATTTCACCGCGAACAGGCGTTCCTGTGCTGATCGGCTGCGGTCGCAGCGCAGGCCCGCCGTGCTCCCGAGATGGCCCCCGGGGCGGTTCTGCGCTGTTCCCGTGCTGGTCAGCGGCTTGTCGTCATGCCCTGGTCAGGGCCTCGCTAGTGTATCGTAGCCGCCATGCACAGGGCCCTGATCACCGGCGGCACCGCGGGCATCGGGGCCGCTTTCGCCACTGCTTTCGCCAAGCGCGGCGTCCCCCTCGTCCTGGTCGCGCGCGATTCCGCACGCCTCGAGGAGTTCGCCGCACAGCTGCGCGCCGAGCACGGGGTGGAGGTGGAGACGATGGTCGCCGACCTCGTGGACCGCGACGCCCAGCAGCGCGTGGCCGACCGCCTCGCCGCCGGCGCTGATCCGGTCGACGTGCTCGTGAACAACGCAGGCTTCTCCGTGCGCGCGAGCCTGCTGGAGGAGGACCTGGGCGAGCACGACCGCGGCTTCGAGGTGATGGTGCGGGCCGTCCTCAAGCTGGGCGGCGCGGCGGGCCGGGCCATGAGCGCGCGCGGCCGCGGCTGGATCATCAACGTGGGGTCCGTCAACGCCCTGATCACCCAGAACAACTACTCCGCCATCAAGGCCTGGGTGGGCAACTACTCCGAGTCCCTGGGCGTGCAGCTGGCAGGCACGGGCGTCACCGTCACCGCACTGATGCCTGGCTGGGTGCACACCGAGTTCCACTCCCGCGCCGGCATCAAGGGCTCCTCGATCCCTGACTTCCTGTGGCTGGATGCGGACCGCCTGGTGGAGGAGTGCCTGGCGGACGTGGCCCGCGGCAAGCCCGTGAGCATCCCGAGCACCCGCTGGAAGCTGATCGCCGCGGTGCTGCGCAGCACCCCCCGCGGGCTCGTGGCCAGGCTCAGTGCCCTGCTGTCCCACCGTCGCAACCGGGAGCGCTGAGATGAGGAACGAGGCCGACGGCCGCACCCCCGGCGACGACCCGACCCCCGGGGACGCCCTGCCCGAGGGCACGGAGGATGCCGCCGTGGGCGGCCCCGAGCAGTCCGCGGACGACAGCTCCGCGCGCGAGCAGTCCGCCTTCGAGCGCACCGTGCGCGAGATGCTCGCCCGCGACAGGACCGCCAAGACTGACGAGAAGGCCGCCAGGGCTGAGGAGAAGGCGTCGAAGGCCGAGGCCAAGGCTGATGAGAAGGCCGCGAAGGCCGAGGCCAGGGCGGAGGCGAAGGCCGCCAAGGTGCAGGCGAAGGCCGCCGAGGAGCAGCGTGCCCTCCCGGTGCCGTCCCTGTCGGCCCGCTCCCGTGCCGAGGGCTGGGACGAGCCCGAGGGGGACCTCGCCAAGTACCGCTCCCATTGGCGGTCGGCGGTGCGCTTCGTCCTGCAGCGCGTGATCTTCAAGGCCGTGGTGCGAAGCGCCGTCACCCCGAAGTCGGTGGTGGCCCGCCGCGTGCGCACCGTGCGCGGCCCGTACGTGCTGGTCGCCAACCACACCAGCCACGTCGACGCGCCGATGATCGCGCTCAGCCTCCCGTGGAGCCAGGCGAAGTTCCTCTCCACAGGCGTTGCTGCCGACTACTTCTTCAACGTCTGGTACCGCCGCTTCTTCGTGCGCTGGATGTTCAACGCCTTCCCGATCGACCGCGGCGGCTCCCGCAAGCACTCCGGCACCTCCCGGAACCTGCTGCGCTCGGGCGTGCCGATCCTGGTGTTCCCCGAGGGGGGTCGCCAGAAGGACGGGCGGATGAAGGACTTCAAGCCCGGTGGCGCGGCGCTCGCCATCAGCGTGGGCGTGCCGGTGATCCCGGCCGCCATCGTCGGCGCCTACGAGGCGATGCCCAAGGGCCGCAACTGGCCCGCGCCCGGCCGTCCGCCGGTCACCGTGGTGTTCGGCGACCCGATGATCGCCGACGAGGGCGAGACTGCGGTGGAGTTCTCCACCCGCATCCATGAGCGCGTCAAGGACCTGTACGACGACCACTACGAGGAAGTCCTGGGCGGCGCCGCCCAGGGCGAGGAAGGACCGGCATGAACTCTCCGCTGAGTGCCAAGGACGTCAAGCGGCACCGGTGGTGGGGCTGGGGCCTGGACGACGTCACCTTCAACTGGCGCAACAAGCCCGGCTTCGCACCGCTGGCACAGGACGTGATCGGCATGGACCTGCACACCATGCCCGACCCTGTCATCCCCGAGCTGAGCGAGCACACCGTGCCGCCCGGTCGCCTGGGCGAGGACACCCGCGCCGCCCTGGTGGACGTGGTGGGCCCGGAGAACCTGCTGGACGACGACGAGTTCCGCGTCATCCACTCCTTCGGCCGCTCCCTGCCTGACCTGTTCCGCGCCCGCAACGGCCACTTCGAGCGCCTGGTGGACGCGGTGGTCTACCCCGGCAGCGAGGAGGAGATCGCCGCGGTGCTGCGGATCGTGCTGGAGCAGGACCTGGTGCTGATCCCCTACGGCGGCGGCTCCTGCATCTCCGGCTCGGTCACCCCGGACGTCGCCGAGCAGCGCCCGATCCTCACCATGAACCTGGGGCGCATGCGGAAGGTCCTGGAGATCGACGACACCGCGGGCCTGGCCCGGGTGGAGGCCGGCGTGTACGGCCCTGATCTGGAGGAGCAGCTGAACGAACTGGGGTGGACCATGGGCCACTTCCCGGACTCCTTCACCTACTCCACGCTGGGCGGCTGGGCGGCCACTCGCTCCACTGGAATGCAGTCCGACAAGTACGGCGACATCGAGCAGATCGTGCGCGGCATGCGCGTGGTCCACCCCGAGGGGATCATCCGCACCAAGGCCGTGCCCGGGCGGGACAGCGGCCCCAGCGTGCACGAGATGATCATGGGCAGCGAGGGCCGCCTGGGCGTGATCTCCGAGTGCACCGTCCAGGTGCACCGCACCCCGCCGGTGCGCCAGGTCATCGCCTACATGTTCCCGGACTGGGAGCACGGAATCCGCGGCATGCACGCGATCGCCCGCTCCGAGGTGCACCCCACCTTCGCCCGGCTCTCCGACGGGCCCGAGACCCGCTTCAGCCTGGCCCTGGTCAAGGCGCCCGAGTCCACCAAGTCCAAGGTGATGGCCAAGGTGCAGGACGGCCTGTTCGCCTACCTGCGCTCCAAGGGCTGGGACACCACACAGGAGATGTGCATCTCCTACGTGTGCTTCGAGGGCACCAAGCAGACCGTCGAGCGGGAGAAGGCGATCGTCAAGAAGATCGTGGCGAGCAATGGCGGCATCAGCCTGGGCGCGGGCCCCGGCGCGGTGTACGACCAGAAGAAGTTCGACACCCCGTACCTGCGCGACTTCCTGCTGAACTACAAGGTGTTCGGCGACGTCTGCGAGACCGGCGCCAGCTGGTCGAACCTCAACGAGGTCCACTCCAAGGTCTACGACGCCTACTACGGGGTGCTGGCCGAGCACGACTCCCAGGGCTTCATGTTCTGCCACATGTCGCACAGCTACCACGGGGGTGCCTGCCTGTACTTCACCTTCGCGCTGCCGTACACGGAGGACTCCACGGCGCTGGCGAAGTACTACGACGCCAAGAACGCCGTGCAGCAGACCTTCGCGGACCTGGACTCCCCGGTGTCCCACCACCACGGTGTGGGCACCGAGCACCGGCCGTGGATGGTCGAGGACATCGGGGAGGTCGGTGCGCGCGTGGTGCGCGGGCTGTTCGCCGACAACGATCCCGGCCGCAACCTCAACCCCGGCAAGGTGCTCGAGCCCTGAGGGCCGGGCGCCTTCACGGTGCGACGTGGCTGACGCTCGAGAGCTCCCCGATCCGTCCGGGTCTGCTGCGGAGCTCGCGGCCGTGGACCCGTCCGGGTCTGCTGCCGAGCGTGCGGCAGGGGACCAGTCCGGCCCCGCCCACGGCATCTGGGTGCTGCGGCACGGCGAGTCGGTGGCCAACGTCGAGGGCGTGATCGTCTCGGCCGTCGGCCCCCGCGCCCTGATCGAGGTGGGGCTGACCGAGCGCGGCAGGCGCCAGGCCCGGGATGCGGCACGAAAGGCCGAGGGCAGGGGCATCGGGCCCGAGGTGGTCGTGCTGGCCAGCGACTTCGCCCGTGCGCATCAGACGGCCCAGGAGTTCTGCGTTGCTCTCGGCGCGCACGAGCCCCGGCTGGACGAACGGCTGCGGGAGCGCGGCTTCGGCACTCACGACGAGGGACCGGCCAGTGCGTACGACCTGGTCTGGGCTGATGACCTGGCCCGGCGCGAGTCCGCCCATGGGGTGGAGCCCGTGTCCGAGGTCGCGCGCCGGGCGTGCGAGGTGCTGCGCGATGCCGATCGGATCGCCGAGAGCGCACCGGTGGTGCTGGTCGCCCATGGTGATGTCCTGCAGATCATGCTGGCCGTGGGGGAGGGCATGGATCCCTACGAGCACCGTTCCGTTCCCCATCTGGGCAATGCCGAGCTGCGCCGTGTGGGGTCTGGGCGGGATCCGTCGGGCGCGGGGGTCACGGGCATGGGCGCCGAGGCCTCCAGCACGACGCCGGCCGTGGGCGTGAGCACCGGCGTTGCCGGCACGGGTTCCGATCCTGAGTGAGCGGAGAGTTCCATGAGTGAGCGCACTGCCTCGGTGCTGATGGTGATGCGTGGCGATGAGCAGGCCGCGCGGGCCGACGTGGCCGCGTTCTTCGATGCGCGTGGCTGGGTTCCGCGGGTGCGGGACGACGGCTCCCTCGCCTACGAGTGCGGCAGCCGCGGTCGTACCGTGCTGCTGGGAGCACTGGCCGGCCGGAAGTTCTTCCTCACCGGCATCATCGAGACCCGCCAGGATGCGCATACCACCGATGTGGTGTACCGGTGGGGGCCTGACGCAGGCCTGGCCCTCGGAGGGACCATCGGACGCCGACGCGCTGAGCGCGCGCATGCCGAGACTGCCGAGGCCCTGCAGCGGCACCTCCAGGGGACCGGCCGGCTGCTGCGCACCCACCGCCGCTAGCGTCGCACCCACCACGGCTGCTGCGCACCCACCGCCGCTAGCGTTGCACCCACCACGGCTGCTCCGCACCCACCGCCGGTGGTTGGTCTGGCGCGCACCGCCGGTGGTTGGTCTGGCGCGCACCGCTGGGGGTGCTGAGAGCCGGGCGCATCTGAGAACCAGGACATGGTTCTCAGATGCGCCCGGCTTCTAAGGCGCGAGCGCGGACCCCGGTGGGTCACCGATCGCGGTCACGGCAGTACTTCGGCGGTCAGGACATGCTGTGTGCTCAGCCCAGATGGCCGGCCCGCCCGCCCCAACCGGTATCAGGCGTTCAGCACCTGCATCATGCCGGGAAGGTCCTCGGCGAGGTTGTCCCTCCACAGGCCCCACTCGTGGGTGGCGCCCTCGATGAGGGCGAAGTCGTGGTCGATCCCCGCGGCGGCGAGGGCGTCGGCGAAGCGCCGCTGGTTGGGGTGCACCACGTTCTCGATGAGGTCCGCTCCGATCTCTCCGAGCTTCGCCTCGAACTGTCGCAGCAGGTCGCCGCGGGCGTGGAGGCCGTCGAACAGGTCATCCCACGGCCCATCGCCCGTGCGCAGGAACACCCTCTTGCCTCGGTACGTCTCGATGTTGTCCATCGGGTTGTACCCCTTGGCGATCTTTGGGTACGGGTGATGGCCCCACGTGGCCCCGGGAAGGTTCGAGGTGCCGAAGTACTTCTCCGCGTCGAAGCCCGGGCACACCCAGATCGCGCCGGCGACCGCGGCACCGTCCGCGGTGGCCGGGTTGCAGTCGGCCGGTCCGGAGTAGGAGCTCACCGAGCGGAAGTGGCCCCAGTACCGCTGGCCCAGCGCCAAGGCACCCCATCCGCCCATGGAGAGTCCTCCGATGGCCATCGCCTCGGGGCGGGTGCGGAAGTTCGAGTGCACGAACGGCAGCACCTGGTCCATGATGAAGGTCTCCCAGGCGGCTTCGCGGCCGGGCAGCGGGAAGTTGGCGTTGGAGTAGAAGCTTCCCGCGCCGCCGTCGGGCATCACCACGATGACCTCGTGCTTCTCGGTCTGCTCGATCACGCCGCCGAGGTTGGTCCAGTCCTGGTAGAAGCCTCCGCGGCCGTGCAGCAGCACCAGCACCGGGTAGTGCCGGTCCGGGCTGGACTCGTAGCTGGGCGGCACCGTCACCCTCACCGACGGCGGGAAGGTCTTCACCATGCCGCCGGTGTCGAAGCGGAAGTCCACCGAGCGGATGTCGGGATGGATCCAGGGGCTACCGTCGATCATCCGCAGTCCAGCTGCGTTGTGGAACCCGCTCAGTGCTGACGCGCTCGCGGCAGCTGCGGCGCCGACGGCGATCATCGGGGCCAGGGCGGCAGCGCCCTTCAGCAGGGAGCGGCGGGAGGGGCTGATCGCCGGTCGATCAACGGTGGGGCTGGTGATCGGGTCGGTGTGGTGCGTGGGCGGCATGGTGACTCCTCATCAGGGGCGGTCGTCGTCAAGGGACTCACGTTCCGGTGCACTGACATCTATGGCACGCGCGTGACGCGGACCACTTTTAGGTGCCCCTGTGAGGGAGCGCAACGTTCCCAGGTGGGACCGGCGTGTTGCTGATGGGTAACTCATAGCCCAAACGTCGTGGCGGTGGGACATAAGTGCTGGTCAGCAGCGCAGGGGGAGGTACTTTCGTACCGGTTCGGCCGCCCGCCTCCGGGGCGTTCTCGGCGCCCGCAGCGCTGGGAAGAGGAGCGAGATCATGTCGGCGCCCGTGGAGTTGAGAAGAAGAAGGCGCCCGTGGAGTTGAGAAGAAGAAGAGGTCCCCTCGCCGTTGAGGGAACCTTGCGAAGAACCGTAGCCCAGGATCGAGAGGCGTAGATCACAACCGTGTCACGATCCGGGTCTTCGTGCTCTGGACAGGAAGCCGCCGGCGGGACTCCTCCGTGCGCCCCTCCCCACCCTGCCGCATCGGCCCTACGATGGGGGGATCGTTGTCGCGACCAGCCCTTCCCGGCGTTGCGACCGCTGCTGACCAGTCACGACATGAGGATCGAGATGACACTGCGCATCGCCGTGTTCGGCGAGAACCGGCACGAGAAGGTGGACCCGAAGGTCCAGGAGATCTACCCCGAGGGCATGCACACCGTGATCGCCGACGGCCTGCGTGAGACCCTCGCCGCCGACGGTGTCGACGCCGAGGTGCGGATCGCCCTGCTCGACGACATCGAGCAGTCCCTCTCGGAGGAGGCCCTGGCCCAGACCGACGTGCTGACCTGGTGGGGGCACATGGCCCACGGCGATGTCCCTGACGAGGTCGCCGAGCGTGTGGTGCGCCGCGTGCACGAGGGCATGGGCCTGATCGCCCTGCACTCCGCCCACTACGCCAAGGTGTTCAAGAAGCTGCTGGGCACCACCTGCAACCTGCTGTGGCGCAACGAGGGCGAGGAGGAGCGGGTGTGGACCGTCAACGGCTCCCACCCCATCGCCCGTGGCGTCCCCCACCCGATCGTGATCCCTGAGCAGGAGATGTACGGGGAGATGTTCGACATCCCCGCTCCGGACGAGCTGGTGTTCGTCTCCTCCTTCGCCGGTGGCGAGGTGTTCCGCTCCGGCTGCGTGTTCCGCCGCGGCAAGGGCAAGATGTTCTACTTCAGCCCGGGCGATCAGGAGTACCCCGTGTACCGGCAGGCGGAGATCCGCCGCGTCCTGGCCAACGCCGTGGTGTGGGCCCGCCCGGAGAACCGCCCAGCCGCACCGGTCAAGATCGACAACGTCCAGCGCGACTGGTTCCGCGCTGCGGACGAGGAGGGCACCACGCGTGTCATCTGAGGTCCTCGCCCACGCTCCCGGAGTGCACACCCCCGGCGCAGACGAGGCTCTCGGCACCCCCGCCCCGGGGGAGGCGCGCGCCGAGGCGCAGGCCCGTGCCCGACAGGCCGCACGGATCCCTGCCGACCGCCCCGCGCGGGTGGTCATCGTCGGTGCCGGTCTGATGGGCGACTGGTGGGCACGCGAGGTGGTCGACAGCCCCGTCGCCGAGCTCGTGGGCATCGCAGATCTGGTCGACGGTGCGCCGCAGCGGGTGATCGCCGGCTGCGGCGCTGCGGATCCCGGCTCGATCGCCGTGGGAGCCGACGGTGTCGACCTCGCCCTCGAGGTGGGGGCCGACATCCTCATCAATCCCACGGTGCCCGTGGCCCACCATCCGGTGACCGTGCGGGCCCTGCACGCCGGCATCCCGGTGCTGGGGGAGAAGCCCGTCACCGAGACGCTGCCCGAGGCGATCAGCCTGGTCGCCCACGCGGAGATCACCGGCGTGCCGTTCATGGTGTCCCAGTCGCGCCGGTTCTTCCCCCAGGTGCGCCAGCTGCGCCAGTTCGTGGCCGACCATGGACCCACGGCGATCACCAGTGCATTCTTCTCCCTGTTCGAGGAGCACGAGGGGTACCGCCGCCACCAGCTGCACCCGATGCTGCGCGACATGGGCATCCATGCCTTCGACACGGCCCGGTACGTGCTGGGCACCGACCCGGTGGCGGTCACCGCCCGCGGTGCTCGCCCCGAGTGGAGCGTGTACGACCACGACGCCACCGTCACGGCCACCTTCGAGATGTCCGACGGCTCGCTGTTCGTCTACAACGGCACCTGGAACGCCCGCGGCGCCACCACCTGGTGGAACAGCGAATGGCGGATCGGTGCCCAGCACGGCACCGCCACCTGGGACGGCAGCGGCCTGCCGGTCCTCACCACCGCCGATGAGGAGGAGACAGCGCGCCTTCAGGCCTGGATCGCCGACCAGCCAGCCCCGGATTCGCAGCCGGATCAGATCGCCGCCTCGCTCATCGAGTTCGTCACCGCCCTGCGCGAAGCGCGCACCCCGATGTGCGAGGTCCACGAGAACCTGCTGAGCTTCGCGATGGTCGAGGCGGCTGTGGCCGCCGTGGACCACGGGACGCGCATCGAGATCGATCCGCTGCTGGGGGAGGCCAAGGAGCAGGCGATCGCCGCCGAGACCCACCCGGAGGCGCGCGCCCTGATGCAGTCCTGGACCTCCATGCGGGACGTGCTGGACGCCTGGCAGGAGGCCCAGGGCTAGGACCGGGGCACTGCGAAGGAGCATCCATGGCCCTCACCCCTGCCCGGTTCAACCGGCCCGCGTCCACCCCCGAGGTGAGCATCGTGACCGGCGGCGCCTCCGGCGTCGGCCGGGCGCTGGCGACATCGCTGGTCCAGCGCGGCGGGCGCGTGATCATCGCGGACAGGGACGCAGCCGCCGCCCCGGCGCACCTCATTCGTTCCGCGCAGCACGCCTTCCTCGACTGGGCGTCCGGGCAGTTCGCGAGCTGAGGGATCAGCGCGGCGAGAGAGCGCGCGCGAACAGTGCGCGCGAACGGGTCAGCACCTCGTGCTGCTCCTCCGGCGCGGCCGCGGCGACAGTGCGGGCGAGCATTGTGACGACGAGGAGTACGTCCTCGCGCGCGATGGTTTCGTCCACCCGGCCCGCCGCCTGGTCAGCTGCGAGAAGCGCGCCGACGAGCACGGCCATCCGCTCGCCAATGTGCCGCACAGCCGGGACGTCGCGCGCCGAGACGATGGCATCGAGGAAGGCTGCCGACATGCGCGCTTGCGCGACGATGGCGTCGAACAGCGCGTCGAGGCTACCGGCGCGCTCGAGCTCGTCGATGTTGTCCTCGAAGACGGCCGCGGCGAGCTCGATCTTCGTCGGGAAGTGGCGGTAGAGGCTGCCCTGGCCGACCCCCGCGCGCCGCGCGATGGCACTGAACGCGACCTCGAGACCGCCCGCGGCGAACTCCTCCCGCGCGGCCGCGATGAGGGCGCGGCGATTGTCCGCCGCGGCGGCAGGGCCGCGGTTCGGACGGGGCCCTTCCCTCTCGTCTGACACAGGGTTATCGTATAACCGGACAGCATCGTCCGGTTGCTGTCCGTCAGACGATGGACCGTCTGGCTCAGCAGGGAAAGGATGGCTGTCATGAGCGACGCCGCAACGCAGGGACCCCGGCTCCAGAGCTGGGAGGAGAGGATCACGGAGGGCCGCTTCACCGGCAGGACCGCCGTCGTGACGGGTGCCGGTTCCGGCATCGGCCGCGCCACGGCATCGCGCATCGCGCGCGAGGGCGGACACGTCGTCGCCGTCGATGTCAACCAGGAGCGCCTCGACGCGTTGGCGGCGGAGCTCCCCGACGCAGAGATCACGCCGATCGTCGCAGACATCACCGACGACGCGGGGGTCACGGCGATCGTCGGAGCCGCGGGCGACCGCATCGACGGGCTCGCGAACGTCGCCGGGATCATGGACCGCATGCAGCCCGCGCACGAGGTTGACCAGGACGTGTGGGACCGCGTCATCTCGGTCAACCTCACCGGGACGTTCAAGCTCATGAAGGCCGTCATACCGGCGATGCTCGAGGCTGGATCGGGAGCCATCGTCAACGTCACTTCCGAGGCCGGGCTGCGCGGCTCCGCCGCCGGCGCCGCCTACACGGCGTCGAAGCACGCCGTCATCGGCCTGACGAAGAACAGCGCGTTCATGTACGCCGACTCGGGCCTACGCATCAATGCCGTCGCGCCGGGCGCCGTCGGGACGAACATCGAGTCGGTGTTCGCCTCCGAGCTCGGCGCCGCACGCGTTCAGCGCGGCATGGCGCTCATCCCGAGCGTCGCTCAGTCCGCCCAGCTGGCGTCATCGATCGCGTACTTGCTGAGCGACGACGGCACGAACCTCAACGGCGTCATCCTGCCTTCGGACGGCGGCTGGTCGGCGGCCTGAGCATCGCGCCGCGGCCTGATGAAGCGACGGGCGCGTCACCAAACGAGGATGCCACCAGCGAAGGTGCCACCCCTCGTAGACCTCGAACGGGCGTCCGACGGACGTGCGCCCGGGATCGGATGGAGTGCGGTGCAGCCAGCGGACTGAGAGTACCTCCGTGAACAGGACAGGCCCTGACCCGGCGGTCTGTGTGTCAGGGTCGGTATGTCAGGGTCGGTCCTGCGCGGGGAGGTGCCCCACCTGGATAGAGCGGACCTACCACCGACGCCGCCGGCAGGCCCGCCTGGGCCGATTGACGCCTATCGAGCACGAGACCATCATGAACCCGGTCGCCCTCGCGGCTTGACCCCCGAACTGTCACCTGAACGTGCGGCAGTCCAAAAAAGCCTGAGCCGCGACATCGTCTGTCAACGATGTCGCGACTCAGGACATTGGCGCGCCCGGAGGGATTCGAACCCCCAACCTTCTGATCCGTAGTCAGATGCTCTATCCGTTAAGCTACGGGCGCCCGTCGGTGAAGCCGACCTGCACGAGTTTAGTGGGTTGGCGGTGGTGGTGCCAATCCTGCGTGCATGAAGCTCCTCACACGACGGTCAGGCCGAGAACTCCGGGCCCGTCACCAGCTGGGGTTCTGCGGGTTCTGGGGCGGCTGCTGCGGGTTCTGGGGCGGCTGCTGGGGGTCCTGGGACGGCCAGCTCCACTGCTGATCCTGTCCCGGCTGCGCCTGGCCCCACTGCTGATCGGGACCGGCCTGGCCCTGACCGGGCTGACCCTGGCCCCAGGACTGCCCCTGCGCCGGCGGGGACTGCTGAGCGGAGCCGTTCCACTGGTGGCTGCCCTGCGGAGCCGGCGGCACCGCGGGGGAGCCCTGGTGGGCAGCGAACGGGGGAACGGGGGAGGAGCTCTGCGCGCCCGGCGCCGGTGAGGCCGGGGCACCCGAAGCCTGCGGGACGGCCGGGGCGCCCGCCGCAGAGGAGGAGCCGTAGCCGGCCGGCGCCGAGGCGGGGGTCTTCCCCTTCTTCCGGGAGCGCATGAACAGGAAGGCGCCTAGGGCGAGAGCAAGCAGCAGCAGGAAGCCCAGCACCACCACGGCGATCACCACGATCAGCCAGGGGAACCCGCCCCCGGCCTCGGCGACGATGTCCACGCCCTGGAAGAACTCCGAGATATCCGTGTAGGTGACGGTGTTGCCGTCGATGGTGCCGCCCTTGGACTCCAGCACCTTGCCCGGGAAGCTGAAGGTCATGTGGAAGTCGATGTCGGAGATGCCCAGCAGCGACAGGTCCTCCTCGGTGAACTCCTCGTCGCCGAAATCCATCACCAGGTTGAGCTTGCCGTCCTCCTCGGTGACCCGGAAGGAGCTGTCGTAATCGGAGCTGTCGGCCTGACCGGTGATGCGGCAGCCCCACAGGTCACCCTCCTCGTAGGGCTCCGGTACCGCGTCGTCGATCGAGGGCTGTTCGCCACGCATGGCCTCGCACATCTCGGCGGCGGAGTTGTACTCCGTCTCCATCAGGGACTTCGGTATGGCGATGTCCATCGTCGTGACGACGTCCTCGGCGCTGTTGACCTCGATGTCGGCGTGGAGGCGGCAGCCGGCCAGCACGAGCAGGAAAGGGATGAGCAGAGCGGCGGTCAGTCGCCGACGCCACGAGAGGGTGTTCATGATGCCCCTGAGGGTGGAGGAGGAGTGGTGGGCGCGCCGAGCGGTCAGCATCGGCCACACGGCCAGCGTACCGTCCCAAATGTCGATCTGCCCTGGGGAGAACTCCCCATCTCGCTGGAGCTTCGAGGCCGGATCGGTCCGCCAACGGCTCGGGGCGGGCCCCGCCGGCTTCGGACGCGTTCAGTCGTCCGTGCCCGGCGCGGGATTCGAGGAGGAGCTGCTCCCCGACGCGGCGTCGTCGCGCGACAGGGCATCAGCGGCGGCGGCCCGCACCGTGTCCGCAGCGGTGCCGACGGCGTCGGCTGCGGCGCGCACCGGGTCGGCGGCGGAGGAGCCCGGTGGCATGGCCTCGCCGAACACCGGTGACGGCTGGGGGCGCTTGGGGGCGATGCCGTCCCCGGAGGAGACCCCGCGGATGCGGCGCACCACCCACGGCCCCAGATGCTCGCGGGCCCATTGCAGGTCCTCGTGCCGGGCCTCGCGGCGCGGCCGGGGCTCATCCAGCTCGTCGCCGAGCTCGATCCGGTCCAGCTCGTGGGGGACGCCCAGGGTGTCCAGCACCTCCACGGCGATGGTCTGGTGGCCGGTGGGGGAGAAGTGCAGGCGGTCCTCCGCCCACATCACCGAATGGGTGAGCGCGCGCAGCGACCACAGGTCCACCACGGCTGCCCCGTGGCGCCGCGCCACCGCCCGGATGTTCTCGTTGTAGACCGCGACCCGCCCTCGGATCAGGTTGAACACCGGGGTGTCGCCCACGTCCGGTCCGGTCCACAGAATCACGGTGGCACCGCCGGCGGCGAGCTGCGCGACGGCGTCATCCATCGCCGAGGCGATCTCATCCGGGTCGCCCCTCCGGATCACGTCGTTGCCGCCTGCGAAGATGCTGATCAGATCCGCGTCGAGGGCGAGGGCCGGCTCGAGCTGCTCCTCGAGGATCTGGCGGTACAGCCGTCCCCGGATCGCCAGGTTCGCGTAGCTGAAGTCCGGCACGGTGCGGCCCAGCTCCGCCGCCACGCGGTCCGCCCAGCCGCGGTGCCCGCCGGGTGCCATCGGATCAGGGTCACCGATGCCCTCGGTGAAGGAATCGCCGAGGGCGACGAAGCGATGCCAGGGATGAAGGGCCTGCCCACCAGGGCCGGCGGTTCCCGCACCGGTGCTCGCGGCCCCGTCGGCAGGTGGATCCGCGGGGTGCGGGACAGGCGGGGGAGCGGGGCTGGGGGACGCTGTTGCCACGTCGTTCACTTCCAGAACATCAGCATGCCGCCGCCCATCATCATCAGGCCGAACCCGGCCGCGAGGTTCCAGTCGCCGATCGGCAGCGGCAGGGTGCCGGCGGAGAGGTAGTAGGTCACAAGGTACACCAGGCCCAGGATCAGCAGGGCCACCGCCGTGGGAGCGAGCCACTGCGGGTTCATCTGCGAGGCAGCGGCGACCCGTCGGCCGCGGCGCGCACCCTCGCTGCTCGCCGGCTTGCGCGCCGCGGTGGAGCGCGAGGCGTCCTTGGCCCTCTCGCCCACCTCGCCGGTGGCGGCGCTGGTGGAGGAGCGCTTGCGGCGCGCCGGGTCCTTGCCGGTCGCGTCCTCGGACTCCGGGGCCTTCCCCTTCGAGCCCGCAGCAGCGCCCTTGGCCTTCGCACGCCTGCGCGCGCCCGGGGTGACCTCGCTGCGCTCGCCGTCGGTGTCATCGCCCTCGAGCGTTGACCCCCGGGGCGCGTCGTCCCTGCCGACGGGCGCGTCGTCCCCGTCGACGGCCGTGCCGGACTCCTCGTCCGCGGTGCCCGTGGCCTCGTCGTCCTCCGGGAGCTCCTCGAGGTGCTCCGTCCCGGGCGTGGCAGCTGCCGGCGCCGCCTTCGCCCGTGCGGACCGCTTCCTCTTGCTCCTGGCCATTCCTCGATGCTCCCTCACGCCTGCTGACCGCGCCATAGCGCGGTGATCCGCGGAAGCGGACCTTGGCTTAGGGTAATGGCCGTCGGGCGACTGCGCGAAAGGCGGGAGGGAACCATGGACCCACGACCCCCGGACCCCGCCACTCCCGATCCCGATGACCGCACCGCCGCTCCCGACCCCGGTCAGCGCACAGCCGCTCACCCTCGTAGCGAGCGCACCGCCGCTCCCGACCCCGATGACCGCACCGCCACTCCCGATCAGGGCGAGCGCACCTCCGGGCCCGTCCAGCCGGACTCACCGGGGGCACAGGGCCCCGCCTCCCGGCGAGAGTTCGCCGGGCGCCTGGGCGTGGGCCTGGTGATGGCGGCCTGCGGCGTGCTGTTCGTGACCACCTCCCGCATCTCGGGCGGGGGGTCGATCCGCGACGAGCCCAGCAGCGTGGCCGAGGTGCTGCGCGAGCGCGACCGCACCATCGGATCCCTCGCCGACTCCGCGGCCGACAAGCGCGCCCGCATCGATGAGCTCACCCGCAAGGGCGGCGGCAGTGAGCACCGCACCCAGCTGGTGGCCGACGCGGTGGGCCTCAGCTCCGTCGTCGGCCCCGGGGTGCGGGTCACGCTCTCCGACGCCCCCACCAGCGCACTGGGCAGCATCCCCGACGTCACGCCTGACGACCTGGTGGTCCACCAGCAGGACATGGAGGCCTTCATCAACGCCCTGTGGGCCGGTGGGGCCGAGGCGATGATGCTGCAGGACCAGCGGGTGATCAACGGCAGCGCCTTCCGCTGCGCGGGCAACACGCTTCTGCTCGAGGGCCGCGTGTACTCGCCCCCGTTCGTGATCACCGCCATCGGTGACCCCGACGCCCTCATGGCCGCGCTGGACAGTGCCCCGAGCGTGGCGCTGTACCGCGAGTGGGTGGACTACGTGGGCCTGGGGGAGCGCTCCGAGACGATCGACGAGGTGACCCTGCCGGCCTTCGAGGGCTCGCTCACCATCGACGTGGCGAGGGCCGGATGAGTCGGGGACGCCGCCGCGCCGACGGGACGGCCCGAGGCGCGCACAGGGCCAAGCGCACCTCGCTGCTGGGCGGGGCGATCGGGGTGCTCGGCGAACTGCTCCTGACCCTCGGCGCCCTGATGCTGCTGTTCCTGGTGTGGCAGCTGTGGTGGACGGATGTGGTCGCCGACCGCGAGCAGGACACCATCGTCGCCGAGCTCGACCAGCAGTGGGGCGAGGCGGAGCAGGCCATCGCCGCCCCCCAGGACGGCCCTCCGCCGGTGCCCGACACCCTGGGCGACACCATGGTGTGGGGCACGATGCACGTGCCCGAGTTCGACCGGCAGCGAGTGCCCCTGGCCGAGGGCGTGAGCCTGGAGAAGGTGCTCAACGTCAAGGGCGTGGGTCACTACCCCGAGACGGCACTGCCGGGCCAGGTGGGCAACTTCTCCGTGGCCGGGCACCGCAACACCTACGGCCGCCCCTTCGAGGGCATCGCCCGCCTGGAGGAGGGCGATGCGATCGTGATCGAGACGGCCGAAGCCTTCTACGTCTACGAGGTGACCGAGTCGCTGGTGGTGATGCCCGATGCGGTCGAGGTCATCGCGCCCACCCCCGGGCAGCCCGGTGTGGAGCCCACCGAGGCGATGCTCACCCTGACTGCGTGCCACCCCATGTACTCGGCGCGCGAGCGGTACATCGTGCACGCCGAGTTCGCCTACTGGACCGACCGTGCCGACGGCATCCCCGAGGCCCTCGCACCCGACGGACAGGAGGGCTGATGTACGCCTGGATGTTCCGACGCCTGCCCGGCCCGCTGTGGGTGCGGATCCTGATCACGCTGGTGATCCTGGCCGCCCTCGTGGTGGTGCTGTTCGGCTGGGTGTTCCCCGCCATCTCCCCCTACATGCCGTTCAACGACGGTCTGGTGGGATCGCCGTCCCCAGGTGGCGGCGGCCCCGCAGGAACGGGCGCGGCCTGATCACAGGACCTCCCCACGAAGTGGCCCGATCACGCACACCGCGGCGCGACTGGGCCTGATCACAGGGTGCCGCGGCGCGGCCGGCCTCAGCCGGTGGTCAGCAGCGGTGCCAGCCCGCAGGAGCGCTCCTCGGCGTCGATCCCGTCGCACAGCTCCAGGAACCGCGCCAGCATCAGATGGCCGTTCTCAGTGAGCACCGACTCGGGATGGAACTGCACCCCGTGCAGCGGCAGCTCACGGTGCGCCAGGCCCATCACGATGCCGCTCGCGGTGCGGGCCGTGACCTCGAGCTGCTCGGGGATCGTCTCCGGGACCACCGTCAAGGAGTGGTACCGGGTGGCCGTCATCGGACTGGGCGCACCCTCGAACACGCTGCGCCCCTCATGCACCAGCTCGCTGGTGCGGCCGTGCATCAGCTCCGGGGCGTGCTCCACGCTGGCCCCGTAGAACTGCCCGAGGGCCTGGTGCCCCAGGCACACGCCCAGCATCGGCACCTGGTCGTCCGCACACGTGCCGATCACGTCCAGGGAGCGGCCGGCGGTGGTGGGGTTGCCCGGCCCGGGGGAGACCAGCACCCCGGCGAAGCCGCTCAGGTCGATGCTGCCGTCCTCGTGCTGCGGCACCTGGTCGTTGCGCACCACCGTGCAGTGCGCGCCCATCTGCTCGAGGTAGCCCACGATCGTGTAGACGAAGCTGTCGTAATTGTCGATCACCAGGATCGGGGTGGGGGAAGGCCCGGTGCGGGCCGGCTCCGGCTCAGCCACCGTTGCCTCTGCCGTTGCCCCGACCGCTGTTGTTCCCGGGGCCGGAGTTCGGGTTGTCGCCACCCTTGTTGGAGTTCGGGTTGTCGCCACCCTTGCTGTTGTCGTCTGCCGAATCGGTGGGCGGGTCGTCCCCGGGGTCGTCCGTGGGGCTGGGCTCCTCGGTGGGCTCCGGGTCAGTGGTCGGTCCGGGGTCGGTGGTGGGCTCGGGCGTCGGCTCGGGCCCGCGGGAGATGACCACCGTGATGGTGGAGCCGCGCTCCACCTGCTCCTGCGCGGCGGGCTCGGTGCGGATCACCGACCCCTCGGGCACCGAGTCGTGGTACTCGCGCTGGGGGTTCGCGCCGAACCCTCCGGCATCCTGGAGGATCTGCTGCGCCTCCTCGTACGTGCTGCCCACGACGTTGGGCACCGCCACCGGTCCGGCCTCGCTCGCGACCACCAGGGTCACCGCTGTCCCGATGCCCACCGTCTGGCCGGGGGCGACGCTCTGCTCGAGCACGGTGCCGGGGGCGTTCTCCGTGTCCTCCCGCGTGGTGGTGTCGGCCGTGAGCCCGAGATCCTCGAGCATCTGCGTCGCCTCCTCGATGTTCAGACCGTCGAGGTTGGGCATCACCACGTTCCCGGTGGCGACCCACACCTGGACCTCGTCGCCCGGCTGTGCGGTGCTTCCGGCCTGCGGGCTGCTGCGGATGATCTGACCGGCCTCGAGCTTGGCGGCGTCCTCCTCGGCCGCCACGGCCATGGTCAGGCCGAGGGCCTCGAGCTCAGCGCGGGCCTCCTCGCGCGACTTGCCGCGCAGATCCGGCACCTCCACGGCCTGGGGGCCGGAGGAGACGGTGAGCACGACGGTGCTGTCGACGGGGGCCTGCGCCTCCGGCGCCGGATCGGAGCTGATCACGGTGCCCTCGTCCACCTCGGCGGAGTTCTGGTAGTCCACCTCGCCCTTCAGGCCGACGTCCTCGAGCAGGCCCAGGGCCTCGTCCTCGGTCTCGCCCACCACCGCGGGGACGGCGACCGTCTCAGGGCCGTCGGAGCCGAAGGGGTCCAGGAACCACAGCAGGGCTGCGACAATGCCCGCCACCGCCAGCAGCACCAGGGCGATCAGCCACCACGGGGTGCGGCGCTTCCGCTCTTCCTCGACCTCGCCGGGGCCGGACGGGACGACGGCACCGTTCTGCGCGGTGATGGGGCCGGTCTGCGCGGAGGCCAGGGCGGAGCCGTGCACCGGGCCGGCGGCCGCGGCTCCCACGGCTCCCGCACCGGCGATCCCGGCACCGGTCATCACCGGCAGCGCCTCGGTGGTGTCGTCCATCGGGGTCAGCACGGTGGTGGCCTCGGCGTCGGCCCCGGCGGGCACCGCCCCGGCCACGAGCACCGGCGCCCTGCCGGAGACCACGGCCGCGATGTCACGGGCGAACGCGACCGCGCTGGCGTAGCGCTGCTCGCGATCCTTGGCCAGGCCGGTGAGGATCACGGCGTCCATCTCGGGGGTGATCGCCGGGTTGAAGTGCGAGGGCGCGTGCGGGATCTCCCGCACGTGCTGGTATGCGATCGACACGGGGGTGTCACCGGTGAACGGTGGGCGTCCGGTGAGCATCTCGTACATCACGCAGGCTGCGGAGTAGATGTCGGAGCGCGCATCGACGATCTGGCCGCGCGCCTGCTCGGGGGAGAGGTACTGGGCGGTGCCCATCACGGCCTGGGTGGCGGTCATCGCGCTGGTGGCATCGGCCACCGCGCGGGCGATGCCGAAGTCCATCACCTTGACCTGGCCGGACTCGGTGATCATCACGTTGCCGGGCTTGATGTCGCGGTGCACGATCCCCGCGCGATGCGAGTACTCCAGGGCGCTCAGCAGCGCGGCCATCACCTCGCTGGCCTGAGCGACGTCCATCGGGTCCTCGGGATCGATGAAGGCGCGCAGGGTGCTGCCTTCCACGTACTCCATCACGATGTACGGGATGGTCACCTCGGCACCGGTGAGGGAGGTGCTGTGCTCCTCGCCGGTGTCGTACACGGCGACGATCGAGGGATGGTTCAGCGAGGCTGCGCTCTGCGCCTCCCGGCGGAACCGCTCCTGGAAGCTGTCGTCCCGGGCGAGGTCCGACCGCAGCACCTTCACCGCGACCGTGCGGTGCAGGCGGGTGTCCTCAGCCAGGAACACCTCGGCCATGCCTCCGTGTCCCAGCACCCTTCCCAGGGTGTAGCGGCCTCCGAGGACCACGTTATCTCCACTCAATGCCAAACCGCCCTCGTGCCGTGGCCGACAACGACCGATTCGATCATGGTACGCGCTGACTCCAGCCCCTCTGCCGCTCCTCGGGGGGCACCGGCCGAACCGAGCGGTAGCCATCCCATCCCGCCGGCGACGGCCAGCGCGATCACCGCGATCAGCAGGAGCAGCAGCACCAGCCCCGGCACCGACAGCGGACCGATCCGGGCCCCGGTGGTGGTGCCCCGCACGGTGCGCTCGGAGGTCCCGGTGTCCACGACGTCGTAGCGACGGTCATGGCCGTCATGACCGTCCCGGCCGCTCTCGCGCGGGGCCGGGCCCGTTGCCTCCCCGCCCTGCGCGGCGGCCCCCGCAGGCACCGCGGCCCCGCCGGGCACTGCAGATCCACCGGGCTGGGGGAGCTCGGAGCGCGAGGAGGGTCGGGGAGCCGTGGACGCCGAGGACGCCGACAGCGCCGAGGGGCCGGAGGCGGCCGAGCGGGCCGACGGCCCCGAACGGTGCCGCACGCCCCGGCCGCGGCCCGACATCGGCAGCGGCATCGCGGCCGTGCGGGTACCCGTGGGGGAGGCGCTGCCGGGCGATCCGGCGGAGCGCTCGGCGGCGCCCGAGCCTCCGGCGCCCGCCGGGTCGGCGGTGAGGGTGGGGATGGCCCCGGTGGTGAAGCGCGGTACGGCTCCGCGCTGGATGGCCTCCAGGATCCGGGCCACGGCAGCGGCCGAGCGTGGCCGGTTCGCGGGGGCCTTCGCCAGCGTCATCATCACCAGCCGCTGCAGATCCGGATGGATGTGCGAGGGCAGCTCCGGCGGTTGCTGCTTCACCTGCGCCATCGCTATCTCGACCTGGCTCGAGCCGGTGAACGGGCGGTGCCCGGCCAGCATCTCGTAGGCCACGATCCCCAGGGCGTAGATGTCCGAGAGCGAGGTGGCCTGCTTGCCCATCGCCTGCTCGGGGGAGAGGTACTGGGCGGTTCCCATCACCAGGCCGGTCTTGGTCAGTCGTGCCTGGTCGGAACTGCGGGCGATGCCGAAGTCGGTGATCTTCATCGACCAGTCGTCGCTCTCGTCCACCAGCACGTTCTCGGGCTTCACGTCGCGGTGCACCACGCCCTTGGCGTGGGCGGCGTCCAGGGCGCGCGCCAGGGTGATCAGCACGGGGATCACCCGGTGCTCCGGCAGCCCGCCCGGGTTCTCCTCGATGATGTCCGACAGCGGCCTGCCCGGGCACAGCTCCATCACGATGTAGGCACGCCCGTCCAGCTCGCCGTAGTCGTAGAGCCCTGCGATCGCATCGTGGGAGAGGGCGGCGGTGTGCCGCGCCTCGGCCCGGAAGCGTTTGAGGAAGCCGTCGTCGCCGGCGTACTCCTCGCGCAGCACCTTCACGGCCACCTGCCGGTCCAGTTCCTGGTCGTGGCCCTTCCACACCTCGCCCATGCCGCCGGTGGCGATGAGGGAGTCGAGCTCGTAGCGTCCCTCCAGGACGAGGCCCTGCTTGGTCTTCATCGCCAGATCACCGCTTCCATGACTTCCTTCGCGATCGGGGCAGCCACCCGCGATCCGTACCCGCCCTCCTCGACGAGCACGGCGACGGCGACCTCGCGATCGCCCATCTGCGCGTACCCGACGAACCATGAGTGGGGTGCGCGTCCCTCGCCCCACTGGGCGGTGCCCGTCTTGCCGCCCACCTCGGCGCCCTCGATCCGGGCTGCGCTGCCCGTGCCGTTCTCGACCGTCTCGATCATCATCCCGCGCATCTCGGAGGCGTTCGAGGCGCTCAGCGGCTGGCCCACCTCACGCGGGGTGAGCTCGGCGATCGAGGACAGGTCCGAGGTGCGCACGGACTGCACGAGCTGCGGTTCCATCACCACGCCGTCATTGGCGAAGGCGGAGGCCACCATCGCCATCTGCAACGGGGTCACGCGGGTCTCGTACTGGCCGATCGAGGTGGTGGCCAGCTGGGCGCCGTCCAGATCGGTGCCCATCGTCGAGGCGGTCACCGCCAGTGGTATCTCCATCCGCTGCCCGAAGCCGAACTGCTCCGCGGTGGCCCGCAGCTGGTCCTCGCCCAGCTCCTGCCCCAGCAGGGCGAAGGAGGTGTTGCAGGACTGCCGCAGGGCGTCGGTGAGGGTGGAGGAGTCGTCCGGGCCGCACGGGGTCTGGTCGCCACCGGCGCGGTTGTTCATGACGGAGGAGGAGTTCGGCAGCTGGTAGGTGCCGGGACCGGGGATCACCGTCTCCGGCGTGTACTTCCCCGAGTCCAGTGCGGAGGCCGCCACCACCAGCTTGAAGACAGAGCCGGGCGGGTACAGGTCGCCGCCGGTGGCCCGGTTGGTCAGGGGTCGCGCAGGATCCTCGTTCAGCGCCGTCCACGCGGCCTGCACTTCAGAGGAGCTGTGGCTGGCCAGGAGGTTGGGGTCGTAGCTGGGGGTGGAGACCATGGCCAGCACCGCGCCGGTGCTGGGGTCCAGTGCCACCACGGCGCCGCGCTGATCGCCCAGGGCGTCCCAGGCCACCTGCTGTGCCCGGGAGTCCAGGGTGAGCTCGACCGTGGCGCCCTGCCCCTGCTCCCCGGACAGGATGTCGGAGATGCGCTGGTAGAACAGGGCGTCGGCGTCACCGGAGAGGGTGTCGTTCAGCGCGCGTTCGATCCCGGAGAAGCCGTAGATCACCGAGTAGTAGCCCGTGACCGGGGCGTACATGGCACCGGGATCGTAGGTGCGCAGGTAGCCGTAGGTGTCGCCGGACTCCTGCGAG
Organism: Brachybacterium sp. p3-SID957; assembly: GCF_025144775.1. Classification (NCBI taxonomy): domain Bacteria; kingdom Bacillati; phylum Actinomycetota; class Actinomycetes; order Micrococcales; family Dermabacteraceae; genus Brachybacterium; species Brachybacterium sp. p3-SID957. Next base: position 27,267 of record NZ_JALXKT010000024.1, read on the forward strand.
CTGGCGATCGCGGTGCCGTCCACCACGATCGGTCCGCGATGGCGTCCGAACTCGTTGTAGATGGTGCGAGCGTTGCGGCCATCGGCGTTGAGACGGCCCTGGGCCACCACCTGGAAGTAGGTGGTGGAGGTGAACAGCAGCAGGAACAGCATCCCCACCACGAGCCATACGTGACGCAGCGGCTTGTTCACGCCATCACCTCCGCGGGGGAGACGGTGGTGGAGCCGGAGACCTGGCGCGCCGCAGGACGGCGGGCCGCATCCGAGAGCCGCACCAGGATCCCGGCGATGATCCAGTTGCACACAAGGGAGCTGCCCCCGGCTGCCAGGAACGGCAGGGTCAGGCCCGTCAGCGGGATCACCCGGGTGATGCCGCCGACCACCACGAACACCTGCAGGGCGATCACGAAGCCCAGGCCGCCGGCCAGGAGGGTGCCGAAGCCGTCGGAGATGCCCACGGCCGCGCGCATCGCGCGCTGCACCAGCAGCAGGTACAGCAGCAGCACGGCGAAGGCCCCCACCAGGCCCAGCTCCTCCGCCAGGGAGGTGTAGATGAAGTCGGACTCCGCGTGGGGGACGACGTTCGGGCGTCCGTCGCCCAGGCCGGCACCCGTGATTCCGCCGTTGGCCAGGCCGAACAAGCCGGCGTTGACCTGACCGCAGGCATCGAAGTTCTCCCGCGAGAGCGGATCCAGCCAGCAGTCGATGCGCCGGCGCACGTGCCCCATCTGGATGGCGGCGAACACCGCCGGCGGCAGGAACATCACCGCGCCGATCACCAGCCAGCTCAGACGGTCCGTGGCCACGTACAGCATCACCACGAACAGGCCGAAGAACATCAGGGAGGTGCCCAGGTCCGTCTGGAACACCAGCACGGCCATCGCGAATCCCCAGGCCACCAGGATCGGTCCGAAGTCCGACCAGCGCGGCAGGTGGATGCCCAGCACCTTCGGCCCGGCCAGGGCCAGCGTGTCACGGCGGGCCACCAGGTAGCCGGCGAAGAAGACGGCGAAGGCGATCTTGGCGAGCTCGGCGGGCTGGAAGCTGTTGCCGGCGATGGAGATCCAGATGCGGGAGCCGTTGCGCTCGCTGCCCAGGCCCGGCACCAGCGGCATCAGCAGCAGCAGTGCCCCGGTGAGCGCGAAGATCCAGGTGTAGCGGCGCAACCAGCGGTGATCGCGCAGCGCCACCAGCACGCCGATGCACAGCGCAGCCCCGAGCACCGACCAGATCATCTGGCGGTCCGCCATCGCGGTGGCCCGCGGCCCGTACAGGGTGTTGGCGGAGTCGATGCTGGCGATCACCGCCACCCCGAGCATGTTCAGCAGCACCACGATCGGCAGGATGGTGGGGTCCGCGTACGGGGCGCGCCACATCACCGCGATCTGCAGCAGCACGGCCACGACCGCGGCGCCGATGCCCACCTGCATCAGGTCGGCGGGCAGCTCCTCGAAACGGCCCAGCCCCACCAGGGCATAGGCCGTCACCCCCACCGACACCGCGAAGGCCAGCAGCAGTGCCTGGGTGAGGCGGCGGGGCCGAGCGGTGTACGAGACGATGGTCGCCATCAGCTCGGCTCGCCCTCGTCCGGAGGCGTGGCAGTGCGCTCCGGCCGCTCGGGAAGGGGCTCGACGCCGCCGGGAGCCTCCTCTGCGGGCTCGGAGGGAGAGGCCCCGCCGTCGGGCGTGCCGGTGGTGCTGTCGGTCTCGGTGGGCTCCTCCGTCCCGGTGGGAGGGGTGGTGGGGGCGTTGAGCTCGGCGGCGTTCTGCAGGCGCATCACGACTTCCTCGGCCGCGTCCCGGTCCGGCGTGGAGATGGTGCGCTGCACCTGGTCGCGCATGATCGGCGGCAGCTGCTCCAGCTCGATGTCCGTCACCTCGACGGGGCTGGACAGCGGGATCGGGCCCAGGTCCTGGGCGAGCCCCTGGTAGATCACCACGTGGGTGCCGTCGGTGCCCACGAAGAACTGCTTCTGCGACCAGGCATAGGCCGACCACAGGGCTCCGGCCACCACGGCCAGCAGCAGCGCCAGGGTCACCAGGGCCGGCCAGGGGCTGCGACGAGGGGGCTCCTCCTCGGAGAAGTCCTCGTCGGCGTAGGGGGCCTCCGCCTCGCCTCGCGTGAGCGCGGCGGCCTTCGCGGCGGGCCCGGAGGCGGCCGTGGGCTGGTGGCGGGTGCGGGCCGCGGACCCGACGATCTGCGGTGCGGTGGACGGTGGCTCCACGCCGCGCGGGAGCCGGTCCAGGTCCAGCACATCGGCGATGATGCAGGTGATGTTGTCCGGCCCGCCGCCCTTGAGCGCCATCTGCACCAGGGCGTCGGCGCACTCGTCCGGATCCTCGATCTCCTGCATCGTGCGGCCGATGGTCTCCAGGGAGACCAGGCCGGACAGGCCGTCGGAGCACAGCATCCAACGGTCGCCCACGTGGGCGGGACGAAGGGAGAGGTCGAGCTCGGGATCGGCGTCGACATCGCCCAGCACCCGCATCAGCACGGAGCGCTGGGGGTGGCGCTCGGCCTCTTCCTCGGTGAGCCTGCCCTCGTCCAGCAGTCGCTGCACGAAGGTGTGGTCCTTGGTGACCTGCGTGGTCTCGCCATCGCGCAGTAGGTACGCGCGGGAGTCCCCGATGTGGGCGAGGGCGAACTTGCCCTCGGTGCGCAGCAGCGCGGTGATGGTGGTGCCCAGGCCCGCCAGCTGCGGTTCGTCGCGGGCGCGCCGCAGGATCTCCTGGTTGGCGTCCAGCACCGTCTGCTCGAGGGCGGCGACCATGTCGGAGGCGGGGGTCTCGCTGTCCAGCCGCATCAGGCGGCCGATGGCCACGGAGGAGGCGACGTCGCCTCCCGCATGCCCGCCCATGCCGTCGGCCACGGCCAGCAGGTGGCTGCCGGCATAACCGGAGTCCTGGTTGTTCGAGCGCACGAGGCCCACGTCCGAGCGGGCGGCGTACCGCAGTGCGATGGTCATCGCGGGCCTCGTCTCAGTTCGATCTCGGTGCGGCCGATCCGCACCTGGGCGCCGGGTCGGAAGGCCACGGCCCCCTCGATCCGACGGTCCGACACGAGCGTGCCATTGGTGGATCCCAGATCCTCCACCATCCACTCGCCATCGCGCTGGAACACGCGGGCGTGCCGGTTGGAGGCGTAGTCGTCGTCCAGCACCAGGGTGCACTCGGGGGCACGGCCGATGAGGACGGGTGTGGAGCCCAGGGTGAGGGACGTCCCGCGCAGGGGCCCGGCGGTGACCACCAGGGAGGTGACGGTGACCGTGGGATCGGTGCGCATGGCGCCCACGTTCGCCGGGTTCGCGGGATCGGCGGAGGGTCGCTGCTCGCGCCGAGGGTTCTTGCTGGAGCGGGTGACGACGGTGGTGCCGAACAGGTCGTTGCGCAGCACCAGCAGCACCGCGATCACGAACACCCACAGCGCCAGCACGAAGCCCAGGCGCAGGGCGACGATGGTCAGTTCGCTCATGCGCCGCTCACCACGTGGAGGGGCCCGCGTCGGGACGCAGCACGGTCAGTCGGGTACGTCCGATCGTGACCAGGGAGCGGTCCTGGAGGGCCACGGGGGTGCGGATCCGCTCGCCGTCCACGAAGGTGCCGTTGGTCGAGCCGAGGTCGGTGGCGATCAGGGTGCCGTCCTCCTCGGTGCGCAGCTCGAGGTGGTGACGGGAGACCCCCGTGTCCTCGAGGATGATGTCGGCGTCGCCGCCCCGGCCGATCACGGTGACGGAGCCGGTCAGCAGGTACTGCTGGCCGTCGATCTCGACCAGAGGATGACCGGCGGAGCCGGACTGGGCGGCATCGGTGGCGGGCGCGGCGTTGCCCCGCTCGGTGCGGGACTCGGTCTCGAAGCGGCCGGGGCGCACCTCGTCGTCGTTCTCCAGCGTCACGCTCACCCCGCCCACGAACATGTAGCGCTGCTTGTCGGCGTGCTCGATGATCACCCGCTCGAGCTCCTCGACCAGGGTGTCCTGCCAGGAAGCGAAGCGCTCGAAGTCCTCGGAGTGGAGGTAGACGCTGTACACGTTCGGCGCCAGCGTGCGCGTGCGGTCGAGCACCTGGATCTGGTCGTCGCACTCGCGCTTGAGGCCCTGGGCCAGGTCCAGCGGCTTGAGCTGCCCCCGCCCCTGCGAGAACACGCTCGTCACGCCCCTGTCCAGGGTGCGCTCGATGCGATCCAAGATCCCCACGGCGGTCCTTCGCTCTCGTGCCTCCCGCTACCGCCGGTCGGCGGAGCATGCTTCCTCGTGAACGGGTCGATCGTATCGCGACGCGGCCCTGGCGACGGGGTGCGCACGGTCGGGAGCAGCAAGGGGTTCGTGCAGGTCTGGTAAAGAAAGGAGGAGGGGCCCGGCAGCAGCGTCATCACTGCGCCGGGCCCCCTCGCGGCACCGGGAGGATTCCGCCGGGGGTGCGATCAGTAGATGAGCACGCGCCTGTTCTTGGTGAACCAGCTGTTGGTCCACAGCATGTCGCTGGCGGCGGTGGAGATCCTGGAGCAGCCGTGGGAGGCGGGGTAGGGAGGGATGCTGCCCGACCCATGGATGGCCCAGCCGCGGTCGTAATAGCCGGGACGGTACAGGTTCCCCAGCGGGCCGCTCTGCCAGCCCCGGCTGTACAGGCTGTACATCCGGAAGTCGCCGGTGGGTGTGGTGGCCGTCTTCCACCGGCCCCCGGAGTAGTAGCGCTCCCCGCTGCCTGTGGATGTGTTCAGGATGTAGGAGAGCCTCCCCTCGGAGGTGGCGATGAGCAGCTGGGATTTCTTGCTGACCTCGAAGCCTGTCCCGCTGGTGATGCGGCGCCTGGGCTGCACCTTGCGCCGGATCGCATCGTAGGTGCGGGGCCCCACCACGCCGTCGCGGGTCAGCCCGGCAGCCTTCTGGATCGCGTAGACCGCCTGCTGGGTGAGGTGGCCGAAGCTGCCGTCGACGGTGCCCAGCCAGTACTTCAGGTTGGTGAGGTCCCGTTGGAGTGCCGTCACGGCGCTGCCGCGGGATCCCTTGCGCAGCACGGGCGCCGCGCTTGCGGGCGAGGCCCCGGCGGCCAGGGCCGCCCCCAGGGTGAGCGCACCCGTCCCCAGCAGCAGGCTTCGCCGCGATGGTGAGAGGAGCCCGGAGTCCCGCACCTCCATGGGCGGTCCGTCCGCGGCGTCGAGCGGTCCCGGCGTGGCGTCGATGGTGAAGCCGTACATTCTTCCCCCTGTGAGTGATGTGCATCCCTTGGGGCGGCGGGGTCGCCGCATGGACATCATGGACTACCCAAGTAAGAGTAAACAAGAGATAAAATTGAAGAATCTGTGAGCGGTGCGGATCGCTCTCATCGACGCAGGTCAGCCGGGTGGGGAGGGGGAGCTCCGATCACCGGGATCGCGGTATGGGATCCTGGGCGCGTGGCCACCGACGAGATCCCCACCGACGCCTTCGACTTCCCCGTCGCCTTAGGGGTGAGCGACCCTGACGGCACTGTCCACACCCAGGGCGACGAGCGTGCGGTCTTCCCTCTGGCCAGTGTCTCCAAGCCGATCGCGGCGCTGGGCGCACTGATGGCCGTGGACCGCGGCCTGGTGGACCTCGACGAGCCCGCCGGTCCTGAGGGTGCCACCGTGCGACACCTGCTGGCCCATACCGCCGGGTACGGCTTCGAGGGGGAGGACGTCCTGTCCAAGCCCGGGGCGCGCCGCATCTACTCCAACACCGGCTTCGAGGTGCTCGCCGCCCACGTCGAGCAGGCCACCGGGTACGACTACCCGGAATGGATCGAGCAGACGGTCGTCCAGGGCCTGGAGCTGACCGACCTGGACGTCGAGGGCAGTCCCGCGGCCGGGTACCGCGCCAGCATCCGCGACCTGCTGGCCGTGGGGCGCGAGCTGCTGGAGCCCACCCTGATCCCGGAGGCGCTGTGGCGCGAGGCCACCACCGTGCAGTTCCCGGGGCTCTCCGGCGTCCTGCCCGGCTACGGCAGGCAGAAGAACAACGACTGGGGGCTCGGCTTCGAGATCCGCGGGGACAAGCAGCCGCACTGGACGGGGAAAGGATCCTCCCCGCAGACCTTCGGCCACTTCGGCCAGTCCGGCTCCTTCCTGTGGGTGGACCCGGCGCGTTCCCTGACCGCAGCCTTCCTGGGGGAGGAGCCGTTCGGTGCCGTCCACCAGGAGAACTGGCCCGCGCTCACCGACGCGGTCCTGGAGCGCTTCGGCCAGGGGACATGATGCCGGCCCGGCCGAGGGTGCTCCGATGAGCGCGCTGGACCTGCTGGACGAGTTCGGCTTCGAGGCCGCGGCAGTGGTGCTGGGCCCCGAGGGCGTCCGTGCCCAGCGCGGCGACCTTCGGCTGGTGCGGGCCTGGCGCTCGGTCACCAAGACGGTGACCGGACTGGCCTGCACGATCGCCCTGCAGGAGGGGCGGGTGCACCTCGACGACGAGGCCGGCCCCCCGGGCTCCACGCTGCGCCACCTGCTCACCCATGCCTCCGGCTGCACCTACGAATCACCCACCACCCTCCAGCCCCCGGGCCAGCGGCGCCACTACTCCAACTACGGGATCGACGAGGCGTCCCGCCACGTGGAGCGCGCCGTTCGCCGCGACTTCGGGGACTGGGTGGCGGAGCGGGTGGCCGGGCCGCTGGGGATGGACCACCTGGAGTGGACCGGCTCGGCCTCGGTGGGTGCCATGGGAACGCTCGAGGACCTCTCGCTGTTCGCTGCCGAGATGCTGCGCCCCACCCTGCTGGAGCCGGAGTGGCATCGGCAGATGACCACCCCTCAGCTTCCGGAGCTGGTGGGCATCATGCCCGGCTTCGGCAAGCAGACCCCCAATCCCTTCGGGCTGGGCGTCGAGGTGCGCGGAACCAAGAGCCCGCACTGGACCGGCGCTCACAACAGCGAGCAGACCTTCGGCCACTTCGGCATGCGCGGCAGTGCGTTCTGGGTGGACCCCGTGGCTGACCTGGCCCTGGTGGCGGGCACTTCCCACGACTTCTGCGATGCCCACCGCCGCGTGATGCCGCAGCTGTCGGACGCGGTGCTGGCCGAGCACGGACGCGCCTGAGCCGCCACCGCTGTCGCCGATGCCAGCGGGTGGGTGCGCCGATCACTGAAACGCTTTAGCATGGCCTGCACCCCGTGACGCGGGCCTCACCCCCTGGGTAGGCTCGATGGTCCGGAAGCCCACAACGACCCAGCGGTGCTGCGCCGCCCCGAGGAGCCCCTCCATGTTCGACGACAGGGAACTCACCGAGTCCCGGATCCGCCGCTTCGCCCAGGACAACCTGGCCGCGAAGATCTACCAGGAGCAGGCGGAGGTGCAGATCTCCGTCTACCGCGTCCCCGGGGAGCCGATCCCGTCGCGCGAGGCCATCGCCCAGCAGTACGAGCCGATCGAGCTGGGCGCCCGCCTGGGCCGCGCCTGGTCCACCACCTGGCTGCACGTCACCGGCACCGTCCCGGCCGAGTGGGCCGAGGACGGCACCTCCGCCTGCGAGCTGATCGTGGACCTCGACTTCACCGGCCAGCCCGGCTTCCAGGCCGAGGCGCTGGTGTTCACCCCCGACGGGGTGCCGGTCAAGGCGATCAACCCCTACAACCGCTACCTCCCGGTCCAGCCCGGCGAGCAGCTCGACTACTACCTCGAGTGCGCCGCCAACCCCATGGTTTCCGGCGGCTGGGCCTTCGCCCCCACGCCCCTGGGCGATCCCGCGACCATCCCCGATGAGGAGCTCTACCGGATCAAGGAGCTGCACCTGGCCCGCCGGGACGTGCAGATCTGGGAACTGGCCGAGGACTTCCGCGCCCTCGGCGGCCTGATGGTCTCCCTGCCGGAGAAGAGCCAGCGGCGCCACGAGATCCTGCGCGCCCTGGAGGCGGCCTGCGATGCGGCCGACCCGGACGACATGCCCGGCACCGCCCAGCTGGCCCGGGAGGTGCTGCGCCCGGCCCTGGACTCACCGGCCAGCAGTTCCGCGCTGACGGTGCTGGCCACCGGCCACGCCCACATCGACTCGGCGTGGCTGTGGCCCGTGCGCGAGACGGTGCGGAAGGTAGCGCGCACCTTCTCCAACGTGTGCACCCTGATCGAGAACGACCCCGACATCACCTTCTCCGCCTCCTCGGCTCAGCAGTACAAGTGGCTCAAGGACCGCTATCCCGAGCTGTTCGCCCGCATCCAGGAGCGCGTGGCCGAGGGTCGCTTCATGCCGGTGGGCGGCATGTGGGTGGAGTCGGACACCAACATGCCCGGCTCCGAGGCGATGGCCCGTCAGTTCATCGCCGGCAAGCGCTTCTTCCTGGAGAACTTCGGGGTGGAGACCCGCGAGACATGGCTGCCGGACTCCTTCGGCTACTCCGCGGCCCTGCCCCAGATCACGGCCCTGGCCGGCCACGAGTTCTTCCTGACCCAGAAGGTCTCCTGGAACCAGATCAACACCTTCCCCCACCACACCTTCCGCTGGGAGGGGATCGACGGCACCAGTGTGTTCACCCACTTCCCGCCGGCCGACACCTACAACGGCATGCTCTCGGGGGAGGAGCTGGCCTACTTCGAGCGCAACTTCAAGGAGAAGGGCCGCTCCAGCATCGGCATCGACCTGTTCGGCTGGGGCGACGGCGGCGGCGGGCCCACCCGCGAGATGATGGCCGCCGGTCGTCGCGCCGCTGACCTCGAGGGCTCCCCGAAGGTCGAGTTCGGCAGCTCGCAGGAGTTCTTCGAGCGGGCCCGTGACGAGTACCCCGACGCCCCGGTTTGGAACGGCGAGCTGTACCTCGAGCTGCACCGCGGCACCTTCTCCGCCCAGCCCGGCACCAAGCAGGGCAACCGCCGCAGTGAGCACCTCCTGCACGAGGCGGAGTTCCTGGCCTCCCTGGCCGCGATCCGCACGGGCCACGAGTACCCCCATGACCAGCTCGAGGCCATGTGGGAGGACGCGCTGCTGAACCAGTTCCACGACATCCTCCCGGGCTCCTCGATCGCCTGGGTGCACCGGGACGCCGAGCGCAGCCATGCCGCGATCGCCGAGCGGGCCGGCGCGATCATCGAGGAGGCCCTGGCGGCACTGGGTGGCGCGACGGTCGATGCGTCGGCCCCCGAGGCCCTGGTGACCGCCGCCGATGAGGCCGACGACCCCGACCGCGCCGTCGACGGCCCGACCCGTGAGGGCGAGGGCGCCGGGCAGGTGCTGGTGAACACCGCACCCGTGGCCCGTCGCGGCGTGCCCGCCTACGGTGCAGGATCTGTGGAGACCGCGCAGGAGGCCGTGGTGGTGGTCCGCGAGGGCGACCGGATCACCGTGGAGAACGAGTCCCTGCGGGCCGTGCTGGACGCCTCCGGCTCCCTCGTCTCGCTGCAGGACCGGGCCACCGGGCGCGAGTCCATCGCCCCCGGCGCCCGCGGCGCCCTGCTCCAGCTGCACCGCGACACGCCCAACGCCTGGGACGCCTGGGACATCGACGAGTTCTACCGCCACGTGGTGCGGGACCTCGATGCACCCACCGACGTGCAGGTCCGTGAGGACGACGGCGGAGTGCGGGTGGCCTACACCTACAGCACGGCGCTGGCCGAGGATGCCGGCAGCGCCGAGACCCGGGGCGTGACCGGTGCGGGCTCCACCATCGTGAAGACCTTCGTGCTGCGCCCCGGCGACACGGCCCTGGAGATCGTCAACGACCTGGACTGGAAGGAGCGCAAGAAGGCCCTCAAGCTCGCCTTCCCCCTGGACGTGCGCGCCGCCTCGATGAGCAGCGAGATCCAGTTCGGCCACGTGGACCGACCGGTCCCGGTGAACACCAGCTGGGACTTCGCCCGCTTCGAGACCTGCGCGCACCGCTGGGTGCACGTGGCCGAGGGGGACTACGGCGTGGCGATCGCCAACGACTCCACCTACGGGCACGATGTGCTGCGCACCGTCCGTGAGGACGACGGCGGCACCACCACCACCGCGCGCCTCACCCTGGTGCGGGCCCCCGAGTACCCCGATCCGAGGGCCGACCACGGCCAGTACACCATGCGGGTGTCGGTGCGCCCGGGCGCCGGGGTGCGCGAGGCCGTCGAGGAGGGCTACCGGATCAACCTGCCCGAGCGGTACGCTCCCGCCGCCGCGGCGCGGGCGATCGCCGCTCCGCTGGTCAGCGTGGATGTGCCCAACGTGCTGGTGGAGACGGTGAAGCTGGCCGAGGATCGCTCCGGTGACCTGGTGGTGCGCCTGTACGAGTCCGAGGGCGCGAGAGCGGTCGCCTCGGTGATGCTCGACGAGGCGCTCGCCGGTGGCGAGGTCGCCGTGGTGGACCTGTTAGAGCGCCCCTTCGACGAGCACGCCCCGGCCTTCCGCTCCGCGTTCGAGCGCGGGGAGGGCGGTGACGCCGACCAGAAGGGCGCGGTCGGGCTGAACTTCCGTCCGTTCGAGATAAAGACGCTGCGCATCTCCCGCCAGGGCTGATCCGTCCGCGCTGGGGCTTTGCAGTCCTGTTGGGGCTGTGCGGCCCTGCCCGGCTGGTCGCCTTCTCGCGCCGCACGCCCCGTCTACATTCCTGTGCAGGCGGGGCGTGACTGCTGTCCAGGCCCGCTCATCCTCATCGCATTCGTTCAGGCGGGGTGTGACTGCTGGTGGGACGTATGTGAGGCGTGAACGTCCTTACCGGTCCGTAGGCGCTGATTTCGTCCCGCAGTTTGCGAAGCAGGGCAAAGCCGGCATGCCTGGTGCTGGTGCTGGTGCTGGTGCTGGTGCTGGTGCGGGCGTCGCATGGCCCGTGCGTGACTGGCGCTGCACCGCTGGCCACTGCTTGTTCTTCGGCTGTTCACCTGCGCTTCGGTCCTCTTTGAGCCTGCTCCCACCTGGATGCACGGTGACCAGATACGTTAGGAGCAGGCACACAGTTCACCCCATTCTGGCCATGTGCATGCACCGGGCCGGACGCGACCCCTTGGAGGACTCGAGAGATGAAGATCGTCGTCGCCGGCGGAGACGGATTCTGCGGTTGGCCCACTGCCCTGTACCTCTCCCAGAAGGGGCACGAGGTCACGATCGTGGACAACCTGGTACGCCGTGAGATCGACGACGAGCTGGGCTCGAACTCGGTCACCCCGATCCTGCCGCTCGAGGAGCGGGTGGCGGCATGGAAGGAGGTCTCCGGCAAGGACATCGCCGTGAAGATCGGCGACCTCACCGACTACGAGACCGTCTCCGGCCTGTTCCAGGAGCTGCAGCCCGAGGCCTTCGTGCACTTCGCGGAGCACCGCAGCGCCCCCTACTCGATGATCGACCGCGAGCACGCGATCGAGAACCACCGCAACAACGTCGAGGGCACCCTCAACGTGCTGTGGGCGATCAAGGACTACGCCCCCGACTGCCACCTGGTGAAGCTGGGCACCATGGGCGAGTACGGCCAGCCCAACATCGACATCGAGGAGGGCTGGATCGAGATCGAGCACAAGGGCCGCAAGGACCGCCTGCCGTTCCCCAAGCAGCCCGGCTCGTTCTACCACCTCACCAAGGTGCACGACAGCGACAACATCATGTTCGCCTGCCGCATCTGGGGCATCCGCGCCACCGACCTCAACCAGGGCGTCGTCTACGGCCTGGAGACCGAGGAGACGCGCCTGGACCCGCGCCTGGTCAACCGCTTCGACTACGACGCCGTGTTCGGCACGGCCCTGAACCGGTTCATCATCCAGGCCGCCATCGGCCACGACCTGACCGTGTACGGTAACGGCTCGCAGACCCGCGGCTACCTGAACATCCAGGACACCGTGCGCTGCATCGAGATCGCCTGCGAGAACCCCGCCGACCGCGGTGAGTTCCGGGTGTTCAACCAGTTCACCGAGCAGTTCTCCGTGCAGGAGCTGGCCGAGAAGGTGCAGAAGGTCGCCAAGGACCTGGGCACCGAGGTGGCGATCGACCACCTCGAGAACCCGCGTGTGGAGAAGTACGACCACTACTACAACGCGGTCAACACCAACCTGCTGGACCTGGGCCTGGAGCCGCACCTGCTGACCGACGAGCACCTCACCGAGGTGCTGAAGATCGCCCAGAACAACACCGATCGCGTCAAGCGCGAGCTGGTGCTGCCTACCGTCACCTGGAAGTGACCGCGAGTCCGTGAAGATCGCGATCGTCACGGAGACGTTCCTGCCGTCCGTCGACGGCGTGGTGACAAGGCTCCGCCACGCCGTCGAACGGTTCACCGACCTGGGCCACGAGGTGATGGTGGTGGCTCCTGACCTGGGAGTCACCGAGCACCACGGGGCCCGGGTGGTGGGTATCCGGCCGGTCACGCTGCCGTTCTACAAGCACCGGCGCTTCACTCTGCCCAGCCCCAATGTCGACGGCATCATCCGCGGCTTCCACCCTGACGTGGTCCATGCCGCCCAGCCGCTGCTGCTGGCCTCCTCCGGCGCCTACGCCGCCAAGCGGCAGCGCATCCCCCTGGTGGCCAGCTACCACACGCACCTGCCGCGCTACCTGGACCTGTACCGGGCGTGGTCGTGGGGCAAGCGGCCCGTGTGGTGGCAGATCAAGCGCAACCACGCGCTGGCGGACGTCAACCTCGCGACCTCCGAGACCATGAAGCAGGAGCTCACGGAGCAGGGCATCCACAACCTGCACGTGGTGCGCCGCGGGGTGGACACCGACACCTTCCACCCTCGCTTCGCCTCCCGACAGATGCGGGAGAGGCTCACCCAGGGGCATCCGGAGAAGAAGCTGCTGGTGTTCGTGGGCAGGCTCGCTGCGGAGAAGGAGATCCACAGGCTGCGGCCTTTGATGAACCGGCGCGACGACGTGGCCCTGGCGATCGTGGGCGACGGCCCGTTCCGCGGTGAGCTCGAGCAGATGTTCGCCGGCACTTCCACCGTGTTCCCCGGGTTCATGGAGGGCGAGGAGCTGGCCAGTGCCTTCGCCAGTGCGGATGCCTTCGTGTTCCCCTCGGTCACGGAGACCCTGGGCCTGGTGATCCTGGAGGGCATGGCCTCGGGCCTGCCGGTGGTGGCAGCCCGCTCCGGGCCCACGCTGGAGCAGGTCACCGACGGGGAGAACGGCCTGCTGTTCGACTCCGGTGACGAGGCCAGCCTGGACCGGGCACTGGAGCGTTTGGCCGATACGGACCTGCGCTCCCGGATCCGCACCGCAGCCCGGGCCGAGGCCGAGCAGTTCTCCTGGGAGAACGCCTCGGACGACCTGCTGCGCTACTACGAGATGGCGATCGAGGAGCACGGCCCCCGAGTCTGAGCCCTGTCCCGGCAGCCGGGAGCACCGTCTTCCGGTGCGGTCACTCCTCGGTCGGTCGCAGCGGGCCCGCGGCGAGGGTGTCACCGCTGTGGCTCGGATCGCCGTCGAAGTGCTCGTGGGACACGTCCAGCACCGGGTACTGCGCCAGGTCGATCCCCTCAGGGACCATGACGCTGGTAGTGGTGGGGGTGACGGTCCCCAGGGAGATCAGTCGAGTGGCGTCCTGGTCGCGCAGCCACACCTCGAGGTACCCGTCGGAGGGGTCCGGGGTGGAGGACACGTCCAGGATCAGCTCCATCGATCCGTCGGCATGACGCACCAGTTCGGCCTGACCGGTGAGGTCCGAGGACGCCACCGGCTCCAGCTGGGCGTCGCCGAGGACCACGGGTGGCGGCGTGGTCGGTGGATCCACGGGCTGCTGCCCCGGGCTCAGCAGCGGCCCGCCGAGCCCGACGGCGGTGGCGCCGATGACCAGTCCGGCGACAGCCGCGGCGGCGGGCACGAACCAGCGGCGCCTGCGCGGCTGCAACTCGATCACGGAGGTGCGGGAGCCGGCATCGATATCGCTGTGCCTGTCGCTGTGCCTAACGGTGCCCCTGTCCTTGTCCCTGTCGGTGTCCGTATCGCCGTCCGCATCGATGTCGGCCGCGATACGGTCCCACAGCTCCGGCGGTGGTGCCTGGAGCGGGTCGGGGGCCTCCAGAGCGGCGACAGTGCGGCGGGTGGAGTCCAGGACCTGCTGGCAGGCGGCGCAGGATCCGACGTGCGCGAGGACGGATGCGTCCTCCTCGCCGATGGCGAGCGCGGTGAGCTGCAGTTCGTCCGGGTGGGTTCCGTCGGCGCGGCCGCCGGGGCCGATGTCGCCGTGGCGTGGGTGGTCGGACCGCTCAGACATCGTGCACCTCCAAGCTTCTGCGCAATCGGGCCAGTCCCCGGTGGATATGGGACTTGACGGTTCCGAGCGGAAGGTCCAGCCGCTCGGCGATCTGCCGCTGGGGCAGGTCCTGGACGAACGCCATCCTCAGGATCTCATCCTGGGGTGGGCCCAGCTGCTCGAGCGCCTCATGGACGATCACCCTGTCCACCAGATCCTCTGCGAGACCTCCCGGTGCCGTCGGTTCCAGGGACGTACTCTCCGCCGTCGCTGATCGGCGCTGCCGGTCGCGAGCGGCCAGGGCGTCGGCGATGACCCGGCGGGTGATCCCTGTCAGCCATCCGCCCAGCGGCCGGGCGGGATCGTAGGTGTCCCGTGTCCGCCAGGCACGGGTGAAGACCTGTTGGGTGGCGTCCTCGGCATCCTGTCGATGCCGCAGGGCTCCCAGGCACAGCGAGTGGACCAGGCGACCGTGCTCCGCGTACACCTCGGCCATGGCCTCCGGGTCACCTGCGGCGAAGCGCTGCGGCAGCGACTGTGCGTCCAAGTGCTCCTCCTCGGGTGGTCCTGACGGGCGATGATCGCCGCTGGCGGCCGGCGGGTGTGTGGTCGGGCTGGTGGGACAGGGTACGCGGTCACGCTGAGACGTCGGCGACCAGGATGATGTTGTCCTCGTAGTGGCCGCGGTCGGGGAGCCATCGGCCGCCGCAGGTGATGAGCACCAGGCGCTGCGGACCGGTGCGGGAGAAGTACGGGGTGAGGCCCAGCCCGTCCTTGGGGGCGCGTTCCACGGAGACCGCCCGATAGGCGTGGGGTTCGCCTGCGCTGTCGGTCACCACGATCTCGTCGCCGGCGCGTACGTCCGTCAGCCGGGCGAGTGGTCCGACGGGGGTCTGCACCGAACCGACATGCGCCGCGATGACGGTGTCGCCCTGCAGGTCACCGGGGGCAGCACCGAACCGGTACCAGGCGGCGATCGCCGCGTCCTCGGGGATGTCCATCTGGCCGTCGGCGCGCACCCCGGTGGGTTCGACCGGGAGGGACGCGTCCAGGATGGGGACGGTGATGCTCACCGGCTCTGGTGTCTTGCGGGCGGCAGCGGTGGTGGTGGAGACGATCGGAACCGTCGGGGCCGTCGTCGTGGCCTCGGAGGCGGTGGGGGCTTGGGGACTGGTGGTCGGATCGACCGGAGCAGCGACGGCGGGTCGTACACCCGGAGCCGTCGGTTCAAGGCCCGGGGTCTCGGTGGCTTCGGTCCGTGGGGCGCAGCCGGCGCTCAGCAGCACCATCCCCGCCATCAGGGCGAGCCCTGC